>JAJUIM010000390.1 GCA_029267645.1 Microbacterium sp. | reverse complement strand
GCCCACTCGGGCAGCACGAGCCAGCCGACGCGCAGGCCGGGGCCGAACACCTTCGCGAAGGTGTTCGCGCGGAAGACGCGATCGCTTGCCGCGTCGAGGTCGGGCACCGCCTCGCCCGCCCAGCGCAGCGGCGCGTACGGGTTGTCCGAGACGACGACGAACCCGTGCCGCTCGGCGAGCTCGACGAGGCGGCGCCGTCGCTCCGCCGACAGCACGGCGCCCGTCGGGTTGTGGAAGTCGGGCACGACGTACACGGCGCGCGGGCGCAGGCCGGCGGCGATGCGGCGCTCGAGCTCGTCGACGTCGAGGCCGTCCGCGTCGGCAGGCACGGCCTCGACGCGCGCGCCCGTCAGCTGGATGACCGATAGCGCGAGCGGGTAGACGGGGTTCTCGACGACGATCGTGTCGCCGGGATCCACGACCGACAGCAGCGACAGCGCGAGCGCGTGCAGCGCGCCGTTCGTGATGACGACGCGGCTCGGATCCACGCCCTCGCGGCGCGCGGCCCACTCGCGCAGGCCCTCGTGGCCGGGGCGCGCCGAGTAGTCGAGGGCGCGCGCGGCGCGGGCGGGATCCGCGAGCACGTCGGCCGTCGCGCGCGCGATCTCGTCGCGCGGCAGCAGGCCGACGTCGGGCGAGCCGCTCGTGAGCGCGAGCGAGCCCTCGGGCGGGGATCCGAGCACGCGGCCGAAGCTCGTGGGCGCCGTCAGGTCGCGCACGCGGTCTGCGAGCGTCGTGCGGGGGTCGTGTGTCACGCGGGGACCTCGTCTCGTGTGAGGGCAGGAGCGGCGTCGTCGTCCGACAGGAAGCCGTCGGGGGCGAGGATGCCGAGCGGATCGAAGACGCGCTTGATCGCGCGCTGCAGCTCGAGCTGGGCGGGGCCGAGCTCGTCGGCCAGCCAGGGCCGCTTGGCGCGGCCGATGCCGTGCTCGCCCGAGAGCGTGCCGCCGAGCGCGAGGGCGCGGCGCACGAGCGCGTCGGCCGCGTCGAGCAGGCGGCGGGGCGGCTCGGTCTCGCCGTCGCCGCGCGGCGTGTAGAGCAGCGGGTGGAGGTTGCCGTCGCCCGCGTGGGCCACGACCTCGGTGCGCACGTCGTAGGTGCGGCCGATCTCGCGCAGCGCCTCGAGTGCCGGGATGAGCTGCGACCGCGGCACGGCCATGTCCTCGCCGACCTTCCACATGCCGGCCCGGGGGCCGCGGCCCGTGCGGCGCAGCTCGGCGTAGCGCGCGCCCTCGTCGTCGGTCAGCACGTCGGCGGTCAGGCCCTCCCGCGCGAGCGCGCGGACGATGCGGTCGAGCTCGGCGTCGGCCGCCGCTCCGTCGGTGCGCACGAGCAGGAGCGCCTCGCCGTGGATCTGCGCGAGCCGCGTGCCGCTGTGCTCGTCGATGTTCTCGAGGGTGCCGCGGTCGAGCAGCTCGACGCACGAGGGCCTGACGCCGGCCGACGTGACGGCCGCGACGGCGCGGCCGGCTTCCTCGAGCGAGGCGGCCGAGACGACGAGCGAGCGCTCCGCGAGGGGCGCCGGCACGAGCCGCAGCGTCGCGCCCAGGACGATCCCCAGCGTGCCCTCGCTGCCGACGAAGAGCGCCGTGAGGTCGAGGCCCGTGACGCCTTTCACGGTGCGGTGGCCCGTGTGGATGAGCTCGCCGTCCGCGAGCACGACGTCGAGGGCGAGCACGGCGTCGCGCGTCACGCCGTACTTCACGCAGCGCAGGCCGCCCGCGCCCGTCGCGACGTTGCCGCCGATCGACGACCGCTCGCTCGAGGCGGGATCCGGCGCGTACATGAGGCCGTGCGCGCGGGCCGCGCGGTCGATGCGGTCGGTGATCGCGCCCGGGCCCACGACGGCGACCTGGTCGTCGGCGTCGATGCGGACCTCGTCGAGCCGCTCGGTCGACAGGACGATGCCGCCGGCCGTCGCGACGGCGCCGCCCGACAGGCCCGTTCCCGCGCCGCGCACGACGAGCGGCGCGCGGTGCGCCGTCGCGATCCGCGCCACCTGCTGCACGCCCGCGACCGACCTGGGCGCGACGACGGCCGCGACGGGCCCCGCCGGCAGCACGCCCGTCTGATCGGTGAGGAGCGCGGGCGAGACCTCGAGGATCTCGTCGTCCGCGAGCG
>JAJUIM010000217.1 GCA_029267645.1 Microbacterium sp. | reverse complement strand
GGCTCGACCGCGCGATACGCCTCGAGCGCCTCGCGCTGCTCGTCGTTCAGATGGCTCGGCACGGCGATCTGCACCTCCGCGAGGAGGTCGCCCGTACCCTTCTTCGAGGCGATGCCGCGGCCCTTGACGCGCAGCACGCGGCCCGACGGGGTGCCAGGCGCGACGCGCAGCTTGACGGGGGTGCCCTCGAGCGTCGGCACCTCGATCGTCGTGCCGAGCACGGCCTCGGTGAACGTCACGGGCACGGTCAGGCGCAGGTTGAGCCCGTCGCGCGAGAACACGCGGTGCGGGCGCACCGTGACCTCGACGACGATGTCGCCGTTCGCGCCGCCGTTCGGCGAGGGGCGGCCGCGGCCGCGCAGCCGGATCTTCTGTCCGTCGGCGACGCCCGCGGGGATCTTCACCTTGAACGGCTTGCCGTCCTCGCCCTGCAGCGAGATGGTGTCGCCCTTCGCGGCGGCCAGGAAGTCGATCGTCGTGCGCGCGCGCACGTCCTGGCCCTTCTGGGGGCCGCCGAAGCCCCCGAAGCCCCCGAAGCCGCCGCGCGATCCGCCCGCCTGGTTGAACATCGAGAAGATGTCGTCGAAGTCGGGCGAGGATCCGCCGCCTCGCGAGAAGCGACTGAAGACGTCCTCGAAGCCGCCACCGGCGCCGGAGCCGCCCGCGCTGAAGCGCGCGCCGGATCCCATCGCCCGCAGCTCGTCGTACTCCTTGCGCTGCTCCGGGTCGGAGAGCACGGAGTACG
Source organism: Microbacterium sp. (assembly GCA_029267645.1). GTDB lineage: Bacteria > Actinomycetota > Actinomycetes > Actinomycetales > Microbacteriaceae > Microbacterium. Next base: position 3,064 of record JAJUIM010000217.1, on the reverse strand, counting down.
CCTCGCTGATCTCCTTGAACTTCGCCTCGGCTGCGGCGTCGCCCGGGTTGGAGTCGGGGTGGTACTTGCGCGCGAGCTTGCGGTAGACCTTCTTCAGCTCGGCGTCGGTGACGTCCTTCGAGACGCCCAGGACCTTGTAGAAGTCCTTGGCGAACCAGTCTTGACTGGCCATCTGTACCTTCTTGTCGGTGTGCGTCGGTTATTCGGCCGGAACGGCCACGACGACCTTTGCGGGCCGCAGCTCGACGTCGCCCAGGCGGTAGCCGACCTCGATGACCTCGAGGATCGTCGGCTGCTCGGTGCCGGGGGTCGGCGCCTGGAAGACGGCCTCGTGCTGCTGCGGGTCGAACGCCTCGCCCGCCTCGCCGTACGCGACGAGGCCCGTGTCGTTCGCGACGCCGCGCATCTTCTCGGCGACGAGCGCGAAGGCGGATCCCTCCTCGAGGTCGCCCGCCTTGGCGGCGCGGTCGAGGTCGTCGAGCACCGCGAGCATGCGCTTCGCGACCTCGCCCTTGGCGCGGGCGATCTCGACGTGGCGCTGCTCCTCGGTGCGGCGGCGATAGTTGGCGTACTCGGCCTGGATGCGCTTGAGGTCGTGCAGCAGCTGCGTCTCGTAGTCGCTCTTCTCCTGCTCGGCCGCCTCGTCGGTCTGCGCGGCGTCGAGGATCTCGTCGACCGTGAGCTCGTCCTGCTCGGATCCCTCGGATCCGTCGGATCCGGCGGGTGCGCCGGAGGCGGGGGCTTCGGGGGCCCCCGCCTCGGCGTCCGGCCGGACCTGGTCGTCGCCGTCGTTCGGCTCGATCGGGTCCTTGTCGGTCATGACTTCTTCTCGTCCTCGTCGTCCACGACCTCGGCGTCCACGACGTCCTCATCGTCCGACGAGGATCCGTCGGCCTGCGGGGCGTCGGCCGGGGCCTGCTGGCTCTGCGCGTACAGCGCCTCGCCGAGCTTGGTCTGCGACTCGTTCAGCTTGTCGAAGGCCGCCTTCACGGCCTCGTCGTCGTCGCCCGCGAGCGCGGTCTTCAGCGCGTCGACGTCGCCCTTGACCTGCTCCTTGACGTCGGCCGGCAGCTTCTCGTCGTTGTCGGTGATGAGCTTGTCGACCGAGTAGGCGAGCGACTCCGCCTGGTTGCGGGTGTCGGCGGCCTCGCGGCGGCGCTTGTCCTCCTCGGCGTGCTCCTCGGCCTCGCGCACCATGCGGTCGATGTCTTCCTTGTCGAGCGAGGAACCGCCCGTGATCGTCATCGACTGCTCCTTGCCCGTGCCCTTGTCGGTCGCCGACACGTGCACGATGCCGTTGGCGTCGATGTCGAAGGTGACCTCGATCTGCGGCAGGCCGCGCGGGGCCGGGGCGATGCCCGTGAGCTCGAAGGTGCCGAGCGGCTTGTTGTCGCGCGTGAACTCGCGCTCACCCTGGAAGACCTGGATCGCGACGGAGGGCTGGTTGTCCTCGGCCGTCGTGAAGGTCTCGCTGCGCTTGGTCGGGATGGCGGTGTTGCGCTCGATGAGCTTCGTCATGATGCCGCCCTTGGTCTCGATGCCGAGCGACAGCGGCGTGACGTCGATGAGCAGGACGTCCTTGCGCTCGCCCTTCAGCACGCCGGCTTGCAGGGCCGCGCCCACGGCCACGACCTCGTCGGGGTTGACGCCCTTGTTGGGCTCCTTGCCCGTCTCCTTCTTCACGAGCTCGCTGATCGCGGGCATGCGCGTGGATCCGCCGACGAGCACGACGTGCGCGATGTCGCTGAGCTTCACGCCCGCCTCGCGGATGACGTCGTCGAAGGGCTTCTTCGTGCGCTGCACGAGGTCGCTCGTGAGCTCCTCGAACTTCGCGCGCGAGAGCGTCTCGCTGAGCGAGGCGGGGCCCTCGGACGTGAGCGAGAGGTACGGCAGGCTGATCGTCGTCGACGCCGAGCTCGAGAGCTCCTTCTTCGCCTGCTCCGCGGCCTCCTTGAGGCGCTGCAGCGCGATCTTGTCGTTCGAGACGTCGACGCCCGTCGTGTTCTTGAACTGCGTGATGAGGTAGTCGACGATGCGCTGGTCCCAGTCGTCGCCGCCGAGGCGGTTGTCGCCGGCCGTTGCGCGCACCTGGATCGTCGAGAAGTCGTCGTCCTTGCCCACCTCGAGGAGCGAGACGTCGAACGTGCCGCCGCCGAGGTCGAAGACGAGGATCAGCTCGTCCTCCTGGCCCTTGTCGAGGCCGTACGCGAGTGCGGCCGCGGTCGGCTCGTTGACGATGCGCAGGACGTTGAGGCCCGCGATCTCGCCGGCCTCCTTCGTGGCCTGGCGCTCGGCGTCGTTGAAGTAAGCGGGGACCGTGATGACGGCGTCGGTCACGGTGTCGCCGAGGTACTGCTCGGCGTCGCGCTTGAGCTTCATGAGGATGCGCGCCGAGATCTCCTGCGGCGTGTACTTCTTGCCCTCGACGTCGAACGTCCAGTCGGTGCCCATGTGGCGCTTGACCGACGCGATCGTGTGGTCGACGTTCGTCACGGCCTGGCGCTTGGCGGTCTCGCCGACCAGCACCTCGCCGTCCTTCGTGAACGCCACGACCGACGGGGTCGTGCGCAGCCCCTCGGCGTTGGCGATGACCTTCGGCTCGCCGCCCTCGAGGACGGCAACGACCGAGTTGGTCGTTCCGAGGTCGATTCCCACAGCACGTGCCATGTTCTGCTCCGTTTCCTTGACGTTGGAAGCCTGCTCGCGAGACTTGAGCCGCGATGACTCAACTGTATCGCACCCCCGCGGATCCGTCAACGAAGTTGATATGAGTTGACTCAAGTTTTGCGATGCGGTTGCCGAGGGCGCTCATCACCCGCCGCGCACATCACCCGTCGACCCGTCGATGAGAGCGAGGATCTCCTCGACCAGCGGGTTCTGCGTCTCGGTGCTCCACGCGAGGTCGAGCTCGACCTGGTTGACGCGCCCCGAGGGGTCGTTGGGGCTCACGGGCAGCAGCGCGACCGTGTCGGGGGCGATGCGCCTCGCCGACTCGGGCACGAGCGTGAAGCCGAGCCCCGCGCTCACGAGCGCGAGCAGCGTCGGCACCTGCCCGGCGTACTGC
>JAJUIM010000236.1 GCA_029267645.1 Microbacterium sp. | reverse complement strand
TCGGAGTCGCTCACGAGGTCCATCTTGTTGAAGACGACGACCTCGCGCACGTCGCGCGCGCCCACGTCGGCGAGCACATCGCGCACGGTCTGCAACTGGCCCGCGGGATCGGGGTGGCTGCCGTCGACGACGTGGACGATGACGTCTGCGCCCGAGACCTCCTCGAGCGTCGAGCGGAACGCCTCGACCAGCTGGTGCGGCAGGTTGCGGACGAACCCGACCGTGTCGGCGAGCGTGAACACGCGCCCGTCTACCGTCTCGCTGCGGCGCACGGTCGCGTCGAGGGTCGCGAACAGCGCGTTCTCGACGAGCACGCCCGCGTGCGTGAGCCGGTTCAGCAGGCTCGACTTGCCGGCGTTCGTGTAGCCCGCGATCGCGACCGACGGGATCGTGTTGCGCTTGCGCTCGGTGCGCTTCGCCTCGCGCGCGGGCGCGAAGGTGCGGATCTGCTTGCGCAGCAGCGCCATGCGGTTGCGGATGCGGCGGCGGTCGAGCTCGATCTTCGTCTCACCGGGGCCGCGGGACCCCATGCCGGCGCCGCCCGCGCCGACCTGACCGCCCGCCTGGCGGCTCATCGAGTCGCCCCAGCCGCGCAGGCGCGGCAGCAGGTACTCGAGCTGCGCGAGCTCGACCTGCGCCTTGCCCTCGCGGGTCTTCGCGTGCTGCGCGAAGATGTCGAGGATCACGGCCGTGCGGTCGATGACCTTGACCTTGATGACGTCCTCGAGCGCGCGCCGCTGGCTGGGCGCGAGCTCGGTGTCTGCGATGACGGTGTCGGCGCTCTCCGCGACGACGATCTCGCGGAGCTCTTCCGCCTTGCCGCGCCCGACGTACGTCGCGGGGTCGGGGTGCGGGCGGCGCTGCAGCACGCCGTCGAGCACGACGGATCCCGCCGTCTCGGCGAGCGCCGCGAGCTCGCGCAAGGAGTTCTCGGCGTCCTCGAGACTGCCCGCGGAGTAGACGCCCACGAGGACGACGTTCTCCATGCGCACCTGGCGGTACTCGACCTCGGTGATGTCTTCGAGCTCGGTCGACAGGCCGGGCACGCGCCGCAGCGCGTGGCGATCCTCGAGATCCCACTGCTGATCGCCCGCGTCGGTCGCGGTCTCGTCGGTCTGCAGCGCCTGCGCGGCGCCGAAGACGCGCGACGAACTGCGCGAGCCCTCGCGGGAGAGGATGCGCGAGACGGCGTCGTCGTCGCGCGTCGTGACGACGCTCTGGTCGTCGGTGCCGGAAGTATCGGCCACGTGGTGCCTTTCATGACGGGGATAAGCCCTTCAGTTTACCGCTGGCCGGGCATGTCGGGGGCGGCGTCGGGTAAGCTCGCCCGTCATGGGGCAACACTATTTCAGTGCGGCGCCCTCGAGTCCGGAGCATCTCCGCACGATCCGTGTCACTCTTGACGGTCGGGACGTCGAACTGACCACGGCGAACGGCGTCTTCAGCCCCGACCGACTCGACAAGGGCACAGAGGTTCTGCTGTCGAACGCTCCCGAGGCCCCTCCGGGCGGCGACTTCCTCGACATGGGCTGCGGCTGGGGCGCGATCTCGCTCACCCTCGCGATGCAGGCGCCGCACGCGCGCATCTGGGCGCTCGACGTCAACGAGCGCGCGCTCGACCTCGTGCGGCGCAACGCCGAGCGCCTCGGCCTCGACAACGTCTTCCCCGTCACGGCCGACGAGATCCCGAGCGACGTGACCTTCCGCACGATCCGCTCGAACCCGCCGATCCGTATCGGCAAGCCCGCGCTCCACGAGCTGCTCGAGACGTGGATCCCGCGCCTCGACCGCACGAGCGACGGCTACTTCGTCGTGCAGAAGAACCTCGGCAGCGATTCGCTGCAGCGCTGGATGGACGCGACCTTCGGCGACGACTTCTCGACGCGCCGCCACGCGACCGCCAAGGGCTTCCGGGTGCTGAAGGTGCGCCACCACGGCGACCCGCGCACGGGCCCCGTCGACGTCGCCTAAATCGGCCGCTCGCCCTGCGAGAGCGCCGCGCGGGCGTGGGAGACGACCGACTCGCGGATCGCGAGCAGTGACGGCGAAGCGATGTTCCACTGCTGCCAGAACAGCGGCTCCGAAAGATCGGGCGCGCCGAGGGCTCGCAGCGTGCCGAGCTCGAGCGACACCGACGCCTGCACGGGCGGCAGCATGCCCCACCCCATGCCGAGGCGTACGGCCGAGGCATAGTCCTCCGAGGCCGGCACGTAGTGGCGGGGCGGCACGACGGGATCCACGCCGTGCTCCCGCAGCCAGTCGGACTGCACGTCGTCCGACCGGTCGAAGTCGATGAGCGGCGCCGCTGCGAGCGCCTCGGAGGTGATGCCGTGCGGCAGCCACCGCTCGATGAAGCCCGGCGTCGCGACCGCGAGGTACTCGGTCGCGCCGAGCGGCGTCACGCTGCAGCCCGCGATGGGGCTGCGCTGCGACGTGATGGCGGCGAGCACGGCGCCCGTCTCGAGCAGCGTCGCCGTGCGGTCCTCGTCCTCCCGCAGCAGCTCGAACGTGATGTCGTGCTCGTGCGTGACCGCCTCGAGCGCAGGCAGCAGCCACGTCGCGAGCGAGTCGGCGTTGACCGCGATCGGCACGTGCATGCGGTCGCGCCGCTCGAGGCCGAGCGCGATCGACGCCTCGTGGCCGATGACCTCGTACTGCCGCGCGAGCCGCACCACGGCGGCGCCCGCGTCGGTCGCGCGCACGGGCCGCGAGCGCACGACGAGCACGCGGCCGAGCTGCGATTCGAGGGCACGCAGGCGCTGGCTGACCGCCGACGGTGAGATCCGCAGGTGGCGCGCGGCCGCCTCGAAGGATCCCTCGTCGATGATCGCGGCGACCGTCTCGGCGAGCTCGGGCGAGATCCACATAAGCGTTGCTTCACCAACTTTCGAAGAGCCACATCTGCTTTTGATCTTCGCACGTCCAGGAGAAGCATGGACGACATGCTCACCGCTCTGCTCGCCGGGCTCGGCCTGTGCCTCTCGCTCATCGTCGCCCCCGGCGCGCAGAACGTCTTCCTCCTCCGCGAGGGGATCCGCCATGCAGGCGACAGCCGGCGCCACGCGATCGTGCTCGCGCTCGTCTGCCTCGCGAGCGACATCGTGCTCATCGCGGCGGGCGTCGGCGGCTTCGGCGTCGTCGTCGAGCAGGTGCCGTGGCTCTTCGACGCCGCGCGCTGGGCGGGCGTCGTCTTCCTCGCGGGCTACGGCCTGCTCGCCGCGTGGCGCGTGATCCGCGGCGGCGGCGAGACGATCGACATCGCGCACCCGGATCCCGAGGTCGAGCGCGCCGAGGCGATCGGCCAGACCGCGACGCTCACGCTCGCGCCGCCGCGCACCCGCACGCGCACGGCGCTGCTGCCGGCCGTGCTCACGTGCCTCGCGATCACGTGGCTCAACCCGCACACCTACCTCGACACGGTGCTCATGCTCGGGTCGATCTCGACGACCTACGGCGACGCGCGCTGGGGCTTCGCGATCGGCGCGATGCTCGG
>JAJUIM010000063.1 GCA_029267645.1 Microbacterium sp. | reverse complement strand
GTGCGGCCATGAGATCTCATGGCCGCACGGCGAAACCATAGCCTCGCGCGGGGATCAGGTGAGGACGAGGCTCGCGGCGCCGATGATGCCCGCGTTGTTGCGGTGCACGGCCGTCACGATGGGCGCGCGCGTCGTGATGCCCGGGAGGAACTTCTCGGGGTTCTTCGACACGCCGCCGCCGACGATGATGAGGTCGGGCGAGAAGAGGAACTCGACGTGCGAGTAGAACTTCTGCAGGCGCTTGGTCCACTTCTCCCACGAGATGTCGTCGCGCTCCCGCGCCGATGCGGACGCCCACAGCTCGATGCTCTTGCCCTTGTGCTCGAGGTGGCCGAGCTCGCTGTTCGGCACGAGCTTGCCGTCGAAGAGGAACGCCGAGCCGATGCCCGTGCCGAGCGTCGTCATGATCGTGAGACCCGGCTGCCCCTTCGCGGCGCCGAACTTCAGCTCGGCGAGACCCGCTGCGTCGGCGTCGTTGACGAAGTGGATCTCGCGGCCGAGCGCCTCGCTGAATCGCGCGTCGGCCTCGAGGCCGATCCACTCGTGCGAGACGTTCGCGGCGGACAGCGTCACGCCGTCCTTCACGATGGCGGGGAAGCAGACGCCGATCGGGAGGTCCTCGGCGTCGGGGCCGAGCAGCTCGACCAGCTGCTTGGCCGTCGCGAGCACGTCCGGGGGAGTGGCGCCCTCGGGGGTCGGGATCCGCACGCGATCGCTCACGAGGGTGCCCTCGGAGAGGTCGACGATGCCGGCCTTCATGCCGGTTCCGCCGATGTCGATTCCGATCGCGCGCGCAGGTGCATTCGTCATGCTGACCAGCATAGAGTGTGCGCGCACACGCGCAGACGCCGAGCATTCCGGCGTAGGAATGCTCGGCGTCTGCGAGGGGAGTGGCGGTCAGGCGCTCTTGCGCTTGCCCTTGCCCTCCTTGGTGGGGTCGTTGCCCTCGCCGCGGCGCTCGCGGATGTACTCGAGTCGGTCGGCGAGGAGCTGCTCGAGCTCCTCGATCGAACGGCGCTCGAGAAGCATGTCCCAGTGGGTGCGGGCGGTCTTCTCACCCGAGTGGTCGACCTCGGCCGAGCCCTGCGGGGTCTGCAGGACCGCCTCGTTGCCGCACGTGCGGCACTCCCATGCGGCGGGCGCCTCGGCGTCTGCCGCGAACATCAGCTTGGTCTCACGCCCACAGACGGTGCAGACGTACGTGTGCTCCTTGCGTTCCATGAACACGACGCCCTCTTCGCTTTGAAGGCTCTGGGCGCCGAGTCGGATACCGCGAAGGCTGCGATCTGCCATGTTCGTGTCCTCTCGTCGGATGTCAGGTCTAACGAACTGCGCTGGGCGGATCATCCGAAAGGACGCGGAAAACCGGGCTTTCCCAGCAGATGTACAGTCCGCCGGATCGCCCTGCAGCCGCCCTCGTCGAGCGGTCGTTCGCATCCCCTCAACGCGCAAGCTAGCGCGGTGGGAGGCCGGGGTCAACGCACCCGCTCGAACCGTCAGCGGTGAAGCGCCTCGAGGGCCGCGTCGGCGCGATCCGTGACGATGCCGTCGACGCCCGAACGCACGAGTCGGCGCATCTCGTCGGGTTCGTTGACGGTCCACACGTGCACCTCGGTGCCGGCCGCGTGCGCGGTGCGCAGGAGCTCGGGCGTGAGCACGCGGACGGCGCCCTGGCGCTCGGGGATCTGCAGCGCGTCGATGCCTCGCAGGAGGCGCCGCGCAAGCGGGCGGAGGGGAGCGACGGCCGTCGTGGCGATGAGCAGGGCGATCGTGGTCCGCCCGGGCGATGTCGCGGGGCGCCCGCCGGCCGAGACGGCGGCCCTGACGGCGCGGCGACGGCGGCGATCGGAGAAGCTCGTGAGGAGGACGCGATCCGCGGCGTCCGCGACGATCGCGCCCGCGCGCTCGGCCGCCCCTTCGGCCTTCACGTCGACGTTGAAGCGCACGTCGGGCAGCGCGGCGAGCGCCTGCGCGAGCGTCGCGATCCCGCCGCGAGCGGCCATGATCTCCTCGAGCTCGCACAGCGAGATCTCCGCGATCGCGCGCGCATCGCCCGCGACGCGCTCGAGGGTGTCGTCGTGGAAGAGCACGACCTCGCCGTCTGCCGTGAGATGGCAGTCGGTCTCGATGAACTCAGCCCCAGCCGCGTGCGCCGCGGCGAACGCCGCCATCGTGTTCTCGGCGATCCCGTCGGCCCGCATCTCGTCGGTCACGAGGCCCCTGTGCGCGAGGACTCGGGGGAAGCGGGTGCCGTCGAGATAGGGGTGCTGCGCCATGCCCGGACGCTATCACCGAGCATCGCCGGAGCCGCGCCGTTGTAGGGTCGTAGGGCTCGTATCCGCACGACCCCAGGAGACCTTCCGTGTCGCAGCCGCTCCCCGCCGGATCCCTCGAAGGCAAGACCGTTCTCGTCACGGGATCGTCCCGCGGCGTCGGGGCCGACACGGTGCGGTACTTCGCTGCGGCCGGCGCGAACGTCGTCATCAACTTCCGCAACAAGGCGCCCCGTGCCGAGAAGCTCGCGGCGGCCCTCAACGAGGAGTTCGGCACGCAGTCGCTCGTCATCGGCGCCGATCTCACCGACGCCGAATCCGTCGCCTCGATGATGGGCGCGACGAAGGACGTCTTCGGCGGCCTCGACATCCTCGTGCTCAACGCCTCGGGCGGCATGGAGCAGGACCTCGGCGAGGACTACGCCATGCGGCTGAACCGCGACGCCCAGGTCGGCGTGCTCGACGCGGCGCTGCCGCTGCTCGGCGAGGGCTCGCGCGTCGTGTTCGTCACGAGCCACCAGGCGCACTTCATCCGCACGACGCCCACGATGCCCGAGTACGAGCCCGTCGCCCTCTCGAAGCGCGCGGGCGAGGACGCGCTGCGTGAGCGGATCCCCGAGCTCGCAGAGCGCGGCATCGAGTTCGTCGTCGTGTCGGCGGACATGATCGAGGGCACGATCACCGCGACCCTGCTGAACCGTCTGAACCCCGGCGCGATCGACCAGCGCCGCGAGGAGGCGGGCAAGCTGCTCAACGTCGCCGAGTTCGCGGCCGAGATCGCGCAGGCCGCCGTGGACCCGATCCCCGAGCACAACGAGCGCATCTGCGGCGACACCTCGAGTTTCACGCCGATCGACTGATCGCGGATCCCTCCACGGGGTGATGCGCATCGCGCGGCTCGCGTGACACGATCTCGCCATGCACGCACGCTCCCGCTCGCCGCGCCGATCTCCCGTCGCGTGGTTCGCGGCGCACCCCGTCGCCGCCTGGTACGCGGCGATTGCGGTCGTCGCGGTGACGCTGTACTCGGTCGCCGCGCCCGTGACGGCGGTGCTCTACGAGGTGCCGGTGCTCGCGGCGCTCGTCGTGACGCTCGTGCAGATCGGCGCGCTCGTGACGCTCGTGCGCCTGCCGCGCGCCTCCGTCGGCGCGTTCGCGGCGTCGAGCCTCGCGCTGGCGGCGTGGGGCGCGCCTGAGTGGTTGCCGTGGCCGTGGCCCGTCACGACGATCATCGCGTTCGCCGTGCTCGCGGGCGGCGCATGGGCGTGGCACGGTTGGCGCACCGGCCTCATCGCCCTGCTGCTGCCCGCCGTCGCGATGTCGGCGCCCGCACTCGCGATGCCGTCGGGCGGCGCGCTGGCCTCGGTCATCGTCGCGATCGGCGTCGGCGCGATCGCTGCGGGCATCGGGGCCCTCGCGCACGATCGTTTCCGCATCTCGCGGCAGCTGACCGAGGAGAAAGCCGTCAGCGCCGCCGAGGTCGAGCGACGGCTCGTCGCCGAGGAGCGGCAGCGGATCGCGCGCGAGCTGCACGACGTCGTGGCGCACGGGCTTTCGCTCATCCAGGTGCAGGCGACGTCTGCGCCGTATCGGGTGCCGACGATGGATCCGGCCTCGGCGGACGAGTTCCGCGACATCGCTCGCGGCGCCCGCGAGTCGCTCGCCGAGATGCGGCGGCTGCTCGGCGTCCTGCGCGGCGACGCCCCCGAGGCCGAGAAGGCGCCGCAGCCGACGCTCGACGACATCGCCGAGCTCGTCGCGGACACGGAGCGTGCGGGGGCGCGGATCCGCCTCACGATGTCGCCGCCGGACGCCCCGGTGCCGATCGCCGTGGGCATCGCGGCGTACCGGATCGTGCAGGAGGCGGTGAGCAACGCGCTGCGGCACGCGCCGGGCACGGCGATCGCGGTGGCGGTCGGCCATGCGGACGGCACGGTCCTCGTCGAGATCGAGAACGAGCCGCCGAACACGCCGTCTGCGCACGCCTCGGCCGCGGGGCACGGGCTCGTCGGCATGCGCGAGCGCGCGGCGATCCTCGGCGGCGCGGTTGAGGCGCGGCCGACGGCCGCGGGAGGATTCCGAGTGGCGGCGACGCTGCCGATCGCCGGGGCCGAACGAGCAGGGGAGCGGGCATGACACAGGAGCGGGTCACGGTCGTCATCGCGGACGACCAAGCCATGGTGCGCGCGGGGTTCGCGGCCCTGCTCGACGCGCAGCCGGGGATCCGCGTGATCGGCCAGGCGGCCGACGGTGCCGAGGCCGTGCGCGTCGCGCGCGAGGAGCGTCCCGACGTCGTGCTCATGGACGTGCGGATGCCGGGCGTCGACGGCCTCGAGGCGACGCGGCGGATCCTCGATCCCGAGCACCCGCTGCCGCACGTGCCGCGGGTCATCATGCTGACGACGTTCGACATCGACGACTACGTGCACGAGGCGCTGCGCGCCGGCGCGAGCGGCTTCCTCCTGAAGGACGCGCTGCCGGAGGAGCTCGCGCACGCCGTGCGCGTGGTGGCGGCCGGCGACGCGCTCCTTGCACCGAGCGTCACGCGACGGCTCATCTCACGCTTCGCGGAGCAGCGCGATCCAGAGCCGTCCGTCGCCGCGCTTCGGCTCGCCGGCCTCACGGAGCGTGAGCGCGAGGTGCTGACGCTCGTCGGCCGCGGCCTCTCGAACGCGGAGATCGCGCGCGAGCTCTTCATCGGCGAGCAGACCGTCAAGACGCACATCGGCAAGCTGCTGCAGAAGCTGCCAGCGCGTGACCGCGTGCAGCTCGTCATCACGGCGTTCGACGCAGGCCTCGTCCGCCCCGCGTGAGCGCAGGATCCCTCTGGAGAGGGAGGCCGGCCGCGAAGATCGACCCTTCGGAGTGATGCGCAGGCGCAGCCCGCAGACCTACCGTTTCGGTGTTCCTGACACCGAAGGGCTCTCATGGTCACCTCATCACGCGACGTCAGCCTCGACGTCCTGCGCGCGGCCTGCACGATCGTCGTCGTCGCGCTGCACGCCACGATGGCAGGCATCCTCGTCTCGGGCGGCGCCGTGCGAATCGACAACGCGCTCGAGACCTCGTGGTTCTGGCCGTTCAGCTGGGTCGTGCAGATCATGCCGCTGTTCTTTCTCGCGGGCGGTGCGACGGCCGCGTCGTCGCTGCGGCGCCGAGACGACGTCCGTGGGTTCGCCGCCTCGCGCGTGCAGCGTCTCATGGCTCCGCTCGTGCCCGCGCTCGGCGCGATCGCGGTGGGGCTCGCGGCGCTCGGGGCGCTCGGCCTGCCGCCCGAGCTCGTCGAGGAGGCCGGCTTCCGCATCTCACAACCGCTGTGGTTCCTCGGCGTCTTCGTGCTCGTGCAGTCGCTCGCCCCGCTGCTGCTGCGGGCGCACGAGCAGCGACCGGCCGTCACGATCGGCGCGCTCGTCGCACTCACCCTCGCGGTCGACGTCGTGCGGACGGCGACCGGCATCGACGCCGTCGGATTCCTGAACCTCGCCTTCGTGTGGCTGCTCGGCCAGCAGCTGGGCTTCGTGCTCGCGGGCGGCGGATTCGCGCGCCTCACCGTGCGCACGCGGCTCATCGGCGCCGCGGTCGCCCTCGCGGGAATCCCCGCCCTCGCCGCGACGGGGCTCGTCTCGCTCGACATGTACGAGAACCTCAACCCGCCGACGATCGCGCTCGCGCTGCTCGGCTTCGCCCAGGCGTGCCTCTTCTCGATCGCGCAGCCGCGGCTGCGCGCGTGGGGCGCGAGGGGCCGCGCGGGCGCTGCGGTGCGCGTCATCGGGCGCCACGCCATGTCGATCTACCTCTGGCACATGCCCGCGCTCGTCGTGGTCGCGGCGGTCACGATCGCCGGCTCGCTCGCGCTCGGCATCGGCATGCCCGTGCCGCTGACGGGGGAGTGGTGGGCTTCGCGGCCGATCTGGATCCTCGCGGTCGGCGCCGCGACCTGCTGCGCCGTCGCGCTCGTCGCGCGGACCTCCGCGGCGCAGACGCCCGGCGCCCCATCGGGCGGGGCTCGGGCCGCCTGCTCGGTCGCACTCGCCGTCGGCGCGGTCGCGCTCGTCTTCGTGCTGGGCCTCGACGTCGGATCCGCCGTGCTCGCGATCGCGGTCGCGCTCCTCGCCCTGCGGATCGCGCGGGCGCCCCAGACCGCCGGGGGAAAACCCCCGGTCACGCACACCCGTCAGCAGGATTTCGCGCTGCTCGCGCGGCAGGAAGGATGACAACGTGGACGGCCTCATCGAACCTCTTCTCGCGCTCACCGCGTCGCCGTGGATCTTCCTCGCGGTGTTCGTGCTCGCGATGATCGACGGCTTCTTCCCGCCGGTGCCGAGCGAGACCATCGTCGTCGGCGCCGCCGCGATCGGCGCGTCGACGGGATCCCCGGAACTCGTGCTGCTGGGCCTCGCCGCGGCCGCGGGCGCCTTCACGGGCGACAACATCGCCTATACGATCGGCCGCGCCGTCGGCACCGAGCGGTTCCGCTGGATGCGGTCGGGCCGCGGGCGTCGCGGCGTGGAGTTCGCGCGGCGCGGGCTCGAGCGCGGGGGAGCGTCGGCGATTCTCGTCGCGCGCTACATCCCGGTCGGGCGCGTCGCGGTGAACCTCACGGCGGGCGCGGTCGGCTACGCGCGGCCGCGCTTCCTCCTGTTGTCGCTCGCGGCGGCGGTGTCGTGGGCGGCGTACTCCGTCGCCATCGGAGCGCTCGCGGCGCACCTCGTCGGCGATCACCCGCTCGTGGGTGCGGCGGCCAGCGTCGTGCTCGCGATCCTCGTGGGCGTCGTGGTCGACCGCGCGATCGCCTGGCGGCGCCGCAGCCGGGACCGTCAGGTGCCGAGCAAGAGCGCCGCGGCGAAGAGCACGGGCACGCAGCCGACCGTCGTGAGGAACACGGCGTCGCGCGTGAGGACGTATCCGACGCCGTAGCGCTGCGCGTAGTTGAAGACGTTCTGCGCGGTCGGCAGCGCGGCGAGGACCACGACGACATACAGCGCGTGGCCCTCGAGGCCGAAGGCGAACCGGCCGAGAAGATATGCCGCGACGGGCATGACGACGAGCTTGAGCGCGGTCGCGACGAGCGCGTCGCGCCTCGTGCCGCGCGTCGTCAGCACCCGCTGACCGTGCAGCGACATGCCGAAGCTGATGAGGATGATCGGCACGGCGGCATTCGCGACGAGCTGCAGCGGCTCGTGCACGAGCGGCGGGATCTCCCAGCCCGCGAGCGCGACGATGAGGCCGCCGAGGGATCCGAGCACGAGGGGATTGCGGAACACGCGCACGATCGCCTTCCACCACTTCGACTCGCCGCTCGTTAGCGCGTCGAGCACGGCGAGCGTGATCGGCGTGAGGGCGATCTGCTGCATGAGGATGATGGGCGCGGAATACGCCGCGTTGCCGAGCAGATACGTCGAGATGGGGATGCCGACGTTGTTGCCGTTGACCTGGCCCGACGCGAGCGCGCCCATGACCGTGTCGCCCCACGGCCTGCGCCAGGCGAGCTTCGCGATGAGGATGTAGACGACGAAGACCGCGACGGCGGCCGCGGCCGAGGCCGGCAGCAGCGACGAGAAGAGCATCTCGACGTCGGCGTCGCTCAGGACGATGAACATGAGGAACGGGTTGAGCACGAAGAACGAGAGGCGCCCGAGCACGTGGCCGCCCGTCTCGCCGAGCAGATCGATGCGCCCGATGATGTAGCCCGTGATGATCGCGACGCCGACGACGGCGAATCCCGTGAGAACCCCCGTCACGAGAGCGGCGCGCGGTCGGCTCGTGTCGTGGTCATGGTCCCAATCTATCGCCGGTCATGCGACGATCATGTTCATGACCGACCCGTCCGCGCACGCCGCCGACCGCCACGACACGATCCGGGTGCGCGGCGCCCGTGAGAACAACCTCAAGGGCGTCGACATCGACCTGCCCAAGCGCCGCCTGACGGTCTTCACCGGTGTGTCGGGATCCGGCAAGAGCTCGCTCGCGTTCGAGACGATCGCAAACGAGTCGCAGCGCATGATCAACGAGACATACAGCGCCTTCCTGCAGGGCATGATGCCGCAGCTCGCGCGCCCCGACGTCGAGTCGCTCGAGGGGCTCACGACCGCGATCGTCGTGGATCAGGATCGACTCGGCGCGAACATCCGCTCGACGGTCGGCACCGCGAGCGACGCCAACGCGCTGCTGCGGGTGCTGTTCAGCCGTCTGGGCGACCCGCAGATCGGCCCGCCCAACGCGTTCTCGTTCAACACCCCCTCCGTGAAGGCCTCGGGCGCGATCCTCGTCGAGCGCACGGGGCGCGCGAAGCGCGAGCGCGCCGAGTTCAACATGCTCGGTGGCATGTGCCCCGGGTGCGAGGGCACGGGGCGCGTGAGCGACCTCGACCTCACGCAGCTGTACGACGAGACGAAGTCGATCAACGACGGCGCGATCCTCATCCCCGGCTACAAGGTCGGCGGCTGGAGCGTGCGCTTCTACGCGGAATCGGGCTTCTTCGACCCCGACAAGCCCGTCGCGGAGTTCACGAAGCAGGAGCTCGACGACTTCCTCTACCGCGAC
>JAJUIM010000136.1 GCA_029267645.1 Microbacterium sp. | reverse complement strand
GTGGTGCCGGCCCGCTGACCCCGGCGAACTTCCGATTCCGTCCTGTAGACTCTCGCGGCGACGCGTGAATCGTTTCAGGATGCATCCTGGTGATTCCGCGAGTTCCGTTCAACGACGAGAAATCGGACACACATGGTACGCATCGGTGCGAAGAAGACGACGGGGTGGAAGGCCACGATCGCCGTCGCAATGTCTAACTACATCGAGTCGGGATCGATCATCGCGATCTCGACGTCGATGGTCTTCTGGATGCAGGAGTTCGGCTTCGACAGCGCCTTCCAGGGCCTGCTCGCCGCGCTCAGCGCGAACGCGTTCGGCGCCGCCGTCGGCGCCATCATCGGAGGGCCCCTCTGCGACCGCTTCGGCCGCAAGTTCATCTACACCTACGACCTGCTGGTCTACATGGTCGGCGTGCTCACCGCCGCCTTCGCGATGAACCAGTGGATGCTGCTCGCGGCGTTCATCATCACGGGCATTGCGGTCGGCGCGGGCGTCCCCGCCTCGTGGACCTACATCGCCGAGGAGGCCCCGAGCGACCGCCGCGCCGCCCACGTCGGCACGGCGCAGCTCGCCTGGTCGGTCGGCCCCGCGATCGGCTTCCTCCTGGCGGCCGTCCTCGCGCCCATGGAGCTCATGGGATCCCGCATCATCTTCCTGCACCTCTTCGTCGTCGCCTTCATCACCTGGTGGGTCAGGCGCGGGCTCGAGGAGTCGAAGAACTGGAAGAACACGCAGGCCATCCGCACGCAGCAGGGCGCGAAGGCAGCGGCGGGCCAGGGCTTCAAGGCGCTGCTCACCCGCAAGCAGAACCTGCTCGCGATCCTCTTCCTCATCGGCGTGTACTCGTTCTGGAACACCGTCGCGGGCCAGGCCGGAATGTTCATGCCCGACGTGTACCGCGCCTCGGGCCTCACGGATCCCGCGCACCAGTATTTCCTGCAGTCGTTCCTGTGGGGCATGACGGTCATCGGCACGTTCGTGTTCATGGCCCTCGGCGACCGCATGTCGCGCCGCCTGCTGTTCTTCATCGGCGCCGCGCTCGGCATCGCCGGCTGGGTCGTGCTCGTCTACATGCCGAACGGCACGCCGACGCTGTTCGGCTTCGCGATCCTCTGGGGCTTCGCCTCGGGCATCGGCGCGCAGGCCTTCTACGGCCTCTGGACGGCCGAGCTCTTCGCGACGCAGTACCGCGCGTCGGCGCAGGGCCTGCTGTTCTTCACGGCGCGCATCATGGTCGGCGTCCTGAGCTACGGCTTCCCCGTTTGGCTCGAGGTGCTCGGCCTGCCGACGCTCGGCGGCATCCTCATCGCGATCCTCGCGGTCTCGATGATCGTCGGCACCGTGTGGGCGCCGAATACGCAGGGCAAGTCGCTCGAGGAGATCGAGGACGAGCGCTACGGCGCAGAGCAGCGCGACGCGCTCGTCTGACGCGTCACCAATAGCGGAGATCTCACGAAATGCGGACCGGATCCTCGGTTCGGATCCGCATTTCGTGAGATCTCCGCGTTTCGTGGCGCAGGGTCACCCGCCCGTCGACTCGCGGACGACGAGCTCGGGCTCGAACTCGATCGTTTCGGGCTCGCGCGTAGGGTCGTCGACGAGGGTGGCGAGCACGTCGAGGGCGCGGGATCCGATGAGGTGCGCGGGCTGGCGGATCGACGTGAGCGGCACCACGGTCGACTGCGCGAAGGCGATGTCGTCGTAGCCGACGAGCGCGATGTCCTCGGGCACGCGCACGGATCCCGTCATGACGAGCGCCTGCATGATGCCGACCGCGACGAGGTCGTTGGCGGCGAAGATCGCGTCGGGCCGATCCTCGGGCGCACGCGCGACGAGGGCGACGCCGGCCTCGCGGCCCGCGAGGACCGTGAGCTGGTCGGTGGGCAGCGTCTCAAGCGTCGCGCCCGCCACCTCGGCGACGGCGCGCTCGGCGCCCGCGTGGCGGTCGACGACCTGCCGCAGCGTGGGCTGGCCGCCGACGAACGCGATCCGCCGCCGGCCCCGATCGAGCAGGTGCGAGGCGGCGATGTACCCGCCGCGCACGTCGTCGACGGCGACCGACGAGAAGTCGGATCCGGGCGCCGTGCGGTCGACGAGCACGACGGGGATCCCGTGGTCGCGCAGGCGCTGCGCGGCCGCGAGCGTCTCGGAGCTGGGGGAGAGGAGCACGCCGCGGACGCGCTGCTCCTCGAACAGCGCGAGGTAGGCCTCTTCGCGCGACGGCTGCTCGTCGCTGTTGCCGAGCAGCACCGAGAGGCCGCGCTCGGCCGCCGCGTCCTCGGCGCCGCGCGCGACATCGGCGAAGAACGGGTTGCCCGCGTCGAGCACGACGAGGCCGATCGTCGTGCTGCGGCCCGCGCGCAGCTGGCGCGCGGCGTCGTTGCGCACGTAGCCGAGGTCGTCGATCGCCTGCCGCACGCGCTCGACCGTCGCGTCGGCGACGGCCGAGGGGCGGTTCAAGACGTTGGAGACGGTCCCGACCGAGACGCCCGCTCGGTTCGCCACATCGCGAATGCTGACCGCCATCGATCCTCCTCAGGTCCTCCCGGGATCCTATCGGCCCGCGCGCGCCGGGCCTGAAAACGCGGGCTTGCCCCGAGGGCACGGAAGGGGGCATAATGAAACGATTCATACCAACGTGGAGGTGCCTCGATGGCGAGCCGATCCCAGCGCATCGCATTCCGGCTGCGCGTGAAGCCCGACATGCTCGACGAATACCTGCGTCGGCACGACCCGATCTGGCCCGAGATGCTCGAGGAGATCGCGGCGTCGGGCCGGCGCAACTACTCGATCTTCCACCTCGGCGGCGGCGAGCTCGTGGGCGTCTACGAGACCGACGACGACGAGGCCTCGCAGGCGTATCTCGCGAAGAGCGAGGTCGCGGCGAGGTGGGAGGAGAGCATGGCGCCCTTCTTCGTCGACCAGGAGGGCCGCGCGGATCAGGACGCCGAGACCTTCCCCGAGGTGTTCCACCTCGAATCCCAGCTGCGCGCGGCGCGCGCCGACAACTGAACACCGCATCCGACAGCGGCCGATGAGGGCCGCGCCCCACAGAAAGGCGCTCTTGACATGAGCATCCTCTCCCAGGAGATCCTCGACCAGCTCGAGAAGCAGGCCATCGAGCTGCCCAGCTGGGCGTTCGGCAACTCGGGCACGCGCTTCAAGGTGTTCGGCACGCCCGGCACGCCCCGCGACCCGTTCGAGAAGATCTCCGACGCTGCCCAGGTGCACAAGCTCACGGGCCTCGCCCCGACGGTCGCGCTGCACATCCCGTGGGACCTCTCCGACTTCGACGCCCTGCGCAAGCACGCCGAGGACGAGGGCGTCTCGCTCGGCACGATCAACTCGAACACGTTCCAGGACGACGACTACAAGTTCGGCGCCCTGACGCACGAGGACGCCCGGATCCGCAACAAGGCGATCGACCACCACCTCGAGTGCATCGACGTCATGGACAAGACCGGATCGCGCGACCTGAAGATCTGGCTCGCCGAGGGTTCGAACTACCCGGGCCAGGCCGACATGCGCGGCCGCCAGGACCGCCTGCACGAGTCGCTGCAGAAGATCTACGACCGCCTGGGCGACGACCAGCGCCTCGTGCTCGAGTACAAGTTCTTCGAGCCGGCGTTCTACCACACCGACGTTCCCGACTGGGGCACGAGCTACGCGCAGGTCTCGGCGCTCGGCGACAAGGCCCTCGTCTGCCTCGACACGGGCCACCACGCCCCGGGCACGAACATCGAGTTCATCGTCATGCAGCTGCTGCGCCTCGGCAAGCTCGGCTCGTTCGACTTCAACAGCCGCTTCTACGCCGACGACGACCTCATCGTGGGCTCGGCCGACCCGTTCCAGCTGTTCCGCATCGTCTTCGAGGTCATCCGCGGCGGCGGCCTCAACAACCCCGACGTGCAGTTCATGCTCGACCAGTGCCACAACGTCGAGAACAAGATCCTCGGCCAGACCCGCTCGGTGCTCAACGTGCAGGAGATGACGGCCCGCGCGCTGCTCGTCGACACCGAGGCGCTGCGCCAGGCGCAGGTCTCGGGCGACCCGCTCGCGGCGCACCAGGTCTTCATGGACGCGTTCTACACCGACGTGCGCCCCGCGCTCGCCGAGTGGCGCGAGAGCCGCGGCCTCCCCGCCGACCCCATGGCGGCGTACCTCGCGTCGGGCTACCAGGAGAAGATCGAGGCCGAGCGCGTCGGCGGACAGCAGGCCGGCTGGGGCGCCTGATGGATCCCCGCGACACGACGCTCGACGGCCCCCACGGGCCGCTCCTCGTGCGCGTGTACCCGGCCGCCTCGCCCGTGGGCCCGGGCCTCGTCTGGGCCCACGGCGGCGGGTTCGCGGGCGGATCGATCGACATGCCCGAGGGCGACGCCGTCGCGCGCGCGTTCGCGCGGCGGGGGATCCCGACCGTCTCGGTCGACTACGCGCTCGCGCCCATCGCGGAAGGATCCCGCTACGGCGACGAGCCGCGCGACGGCGCGCACTTCCCCGTCGCGTCAGAGGAGCTCGCCTTCGCGCTCGACTGGGCGCGCGAGCACGCGGGCGAGTGGGGCGCGGATCCGTCGCGCGTCGCGATCGGCGGCGCGAGCGCGGGCGCGAACCTCGCGACGGGTGTCGTCGTGCGCGCGCTGCGCGCGGGCACGGCGCTGCCCGCGCACGTCGCGCTCGCCTACCCGACGCTGCACGCCGTGCAGCCCGAGGTGCCCGAGGGTCTCGCGACGGCGCTCGCCTCGGCGGGGCTGCAGGATCAGTTCTCGCCGCCGTTCGTGCGCGCGATGTACGAGAACTACCTCGGCGGATCCGTCGATGCGGCCGACGCCGTCGCGGTGCCCGGTCTCGCGACCGAGGGTGAGCTCGTCGGCTTCCCCGCCACGACGATCGTCACGAGCGAGGTCGACGAGCTGCGCGTCTCGGGCGAGACGTTCGCCGCGTCGCTCGAGGGCATCGGCGTCGACGTGCGCCTCACGATGCAGCACGGCACGCGCCACGGTCACCTCAACCGGCCGGAGGAGCCCGGCTTCGAGGAGACGATCGACGCGTTCGCGGAGCGCCTCGCGGGCTGACGCAGAGACGAGAAACGGGGCGGCATCCCGCAGGATGCCGCCCCGTTTCTCGCGTCAGGAGGCCAGCGGCCAGTCGCGACGCGCGTTGAGCTCGGCGAGCCGGGCCATCCACGCGCGCTTGGCGGCGTAGGCGCCCTGCAGCGCGTGATCCGGCTCGTAGGTGGTCTCGCGCTCGGATCCCGTCACGACGTCCTCGAGCGCGTACTCGTCGGCCGCGAAGCCCGCGAGGTACGAGGCGCCCTGCGCGGCGCCGTGGCCGCGCGTGGCCTTGTGCACGGGGACGCCCGTGACGTCGGCCTTGATCTGCAGCCACAGGGGCGAGGTCGCGCCGCCGCCCGTCGCGAGGTCGGCGCCGTCGATGATGCCGCGTGCGGCCGGGTTCCACGTCGGCGTGCGCTCGCCCTGCAGCGACGGCACGACGCTCACGCGCGAGGGGCGCTCGCGGCGGGCCAGCTCGGGCGAGGTGCGCACGTCGGTCGCGGGGTCGAGGCCGTTGACCCAGTCGATCGCCGCTCCGGCCGTGACCTGCGCCGCGATGAGGAGGTCGACGCCGGGGATGCAGTGGCGCGAGTGGATGAGGCCGGGCACGCTCGTGCCCGCGGGAACCGCGAGCATCGACACGCTCGAGAAGCCCGTCATCTCGACGAGCGGGCCG
>JAJUIM010000092.1 GCA_029267645.1 Microbacterium sp. | reverse complement strand
GCGCGGCCCGTGCGGCCCGCGCGGTGCAGGTACGTCTTGTACTCGTCCGGCGCGTCGGCCTGCACGACGAGGTCGACGTCGTCGACGTGGATGCCGCGCGCGGCGACGTCGGTCGCGACGAGCACGCTGATGCGGCCCGACGAGAAGCGCTCGATGTTGCGCGTGCGCTTGGCCTGGTTGAGGTCGCCGTGCAGCGCGATCGCGCGCAGCCCCGCGTCCTCGAACTGCTCGACGAGCTGATCGGCGAACGCACGCGTGCGGCTGAAGATGATCGTGCGCCCCTCGCGGCCCGCGATCTGCTCGAGGACGTCGCGCTTGGCGCGCTGGTCGACGACGAGCACCTGGTGGTCGATCGTGCTCGAGTCCTGGTCCTCGCCCGCGACCTCGTAGACCTGCGGGTCCTTGAGGAACTCGTCGACGAGCGCCGAGACCTCGCGGTCGAGCGTCGCCGAGAACAGCAGCTTCTGGCCGTCGGCCTTCGTGAGGCGCAGGATCTCCTGCACGGGTTCGAGGAAGCCGAGCTCGCACATGTGGTCGGCCTCGTCGAGCACCGCGATCTGAATCTGGCTCAGGTCGAGCTTGCCCTGGCGCTCGAGGTCCTGGATGCGACCCGGCGTGCCGATGACGATGTCGACGCCCTTCTTCAGCGCGCCCACCTGCTTGCCCTGCGGCACGCCGCCGTAGACCTGCGTCGTGAACAGGCCCACGCTGCGCGCGATCGGCTGCACCGTGCGGTCGATCTGCAGCGCGAGCTCGCGCGTCGGCGCGATGATGAGCGCCTGCGGCGAGCGGCCGAAGGCACGCGTGCCGCCCTTGCGAGCACGCAGGAGGCTCTCGACGAGCGGCGCGCCGAAGGCGATCGTCTTGCCGGAGCCGGTGCGGCCGCGGCCCAGCACGTCCTTGCCCTCGAGGATCGGGCCCACCGTGGCGGCCTGGATCGGGAAGGGGCTCGTCGCGCCCATGTCGGCGAGCGCGCGGCAGATGTTGTCGCCGAGACCGAGGTCGGCGAACGTCTGGCCCTCGACCTCGTCGGCCGCGACGGCCGAAGCCTCGAGGCGCTCGTGGACGACGTCGATGCGCTCCTCCTGCTGCGCCGAGCGCTGCGGGGCAGCCTCGCGGCGGTCCTGCCAGGCGCGCTCGCCCGCGTGCTGCGGGCGGCTGTCGCGGCGCTCGTGGCGCGCGTCGTCGCGGCGGGGTGCGCGGTCGGTGCGGTCCTCGAAGCGGCGGTCGTTCTGGCGGCGGTCGCCGTCGAAGCGACGCTCGCCGCGGTTGTCCTGGCGGCGGTCGTCGAAGCGGCGGCCGCCGCGGTCACCGCGGTCGTCGAAGCGGCGCGGGCCGCGATCCTCGAAACGACGGTCGCCGCGGTTGTCTTCGAAGCGGCGCGGGCCGCGGTCCTGGAAACGACGCTCGCCGCGGTCGTCGAAGCGACGGCCTCCGCGGTCGTCCTGGCGGCGGTCGCCGTCGAACCGGCGGGCACCGCGATCGTCCTGGCGGCGGTCGTCGAAGCGACGCGGGCCGCGATCCTCGAAACGACGGTCGCCGCGACCCTCACCCCGGCGGTCGTCGAAGCGACGCTCGCCGCGGTCCTGGAAACGACGCTCGCCGCGGTCGTCGAAGCGACGCGCGCCCCGGTCGTCCTGACGACGGTCGCCGCGGTCGTCGAAGCGGCGCGGTCCGCGGTCGCCGTCGAAGCGACGGGATCCGCGGTCCTCGAAGCGGCGTCCGCCGCGCGCCTGGTCGCGGTCGCCGTCGAAGCGGCGCGGACCGCGGTCCGACTGGTCGCCGAAGCGAGCCTGGCGACGGTCGTCACGGTTCGCGGCGTGGCCGTCGCGAGGCGCGGATCCGTGCGCGCGCTGGTCGCGGTCGTCGCGGTTCCAGCGTGGCTTGCGGGCGCCGCCGCTCTTCGAGGCGTAGCGAGGATCGAAGTTCTTCGCGGGACGTCCGCCCGCGGGCTTCTTGTTCTTGGGCATGCGAAAGTACGCACCTTCCGGAGGTGTTCATGCGGCCAGTAAGGACACACAAACACCCGCGCATACGACGCGGCATCCCAGAGCCGACAGGACAGCGTATCGCGGCGGCCTGGGAAACCCCCGGGCTGCGCAGATCCTTGCGCTGGCTGGCTCGTCGAGGCGCTGACGATTGCGCGAGGGTCTGACGGATCGGGTGGATCCGTCAGACCCTCGGCGAAAGGACAGATCCTCGGCGAACGCCCGTCAGCTGGCGCGGTCGGCCACCACATCTTCGCGAGCGGTCCATGCCGGCGCCGCCTCAATGAGCGAGCCGAACCGCTCGAGCCGCGCGGTCGAGCTGGCATCGGCCGGCGACATCACGATGATCCGCGTGCCTCGGCCGGGATCGATCCAGAGGCTCTGGAAATGGGTCGCGATCAGGCCCGCGCGCGGCGATGCGTAGCGCCGAAGCCGCACCTGCTCGTCGGCCACCTCGTAGTCGTCCCAGTAGCCGCGGAAATCCGCGGACTCGCGTCGCAGCCGATCGACGAGCGCGTCCCAGTGCGGCTCGCCGCGATGCTCGGCCGCGTGTGCGCGCAAGCGCGCCGTGATCTCGGGCAGCACGAGCGCTTCGTCGACGAGACTGCCGCGCCAGACGGGATCCGTGAACATGAGCCACGCGCAGTTGCGCTCGGCGGGCGCAAACGCGTCGAGGTCGCTGAACAGAAATCGGTATGCGCGGTTCGAGGCGACGATGTCGTAGATGTCGGTCTGGATCGCGGCGGGAAACGGCAGCAGCTTCTCGAGCAGCGCGACGTGCTCGGCGCCCAGACTGAGCGGCGGCAGCTGCGGGACGGCCGGAGCACGATCAGCGAGCACAAGGATGTGATGCCGTTCGGCTTCGGTCAATCGCAGCACGCGCGCAACCGCCTCGAGCACCTGGT
Source organism: Microbacterium sp. (assembly GCA_029267645.1). Taxonomy (GTDB): domain Bacteria; phylum Actinomycetota; class Actinomycetes; order Actinomycetales; family Microbacteriaceae; genus Microbacterium. The sequence goes on along the minus strand of JAJUIM010000092.1, from coordinate 4,365 downwards.
CGGAGACCCCGACTGCCCTGCCCTGTTCAAGCCACGTGTACCAGGTGATGCCGATGCCGGCGAGCTGCGCGACCTCCTCGCGGCGCAGTCCGGGTGTGCGGCGGCGCCCGCTGGCGGTGATCCCGGCCTCGCGCGGCGAGATCCGCTCTCGCCGCGCGCGGAGAAAGGCGCCGAGCTGACGGCGGCGCTCGTCGGGATCGTCCATTCCTCCATCCTGCGCCTCCCGCCCGCACCGAGCCAGATAGCAGTGGTAACAGGATCACTGGACTCCTGGTACCAGGATCCTGACGTGCGCACGGTGGGGAGATGACACTTCCTTCCGCAGTCCGCGGATCCGTCGGGCTCACGCCCCGCGGACTCGCCGTGCTCCTCGCCGCGTACCTGCCCGTGAACTTCACCTTCGGATCGGTCAACGTCCTCGCTGAGGCGGTCGGCCGGGATCTCGGCGCGGGTGCCGCCGGACAGCAGCTCGTGCTCTCCGCCTTCACGATCGCCTTCGCCGCGTCACTCGTCGTCGGCGGACGCCTCGGCGATCGGTACGGTCGGCGACGGACCCTCGCGATCGGCGCGATCGGCGTCGCGGCGCTCAGCCTCGCGACCGCGTTCGCGCCGGACCTCGCGTCGGCGATCGCCGCACGCGTCGTGCTGGGCGTCGCGGCCGGCCTGCTGACCCCGCAGGTGCTGTCCACGATTCAGGCGACCGCGTCGGGCGCACTCCGCGTGCGCGGACTCACCCTGTTCGCGGCGATGAGCGGCGTCAGCACCGTGCTCGGCCAGGTGACGGGCGGGATCGTCGCGTCGGCTTTGCCCGAGCACGTCGGGTGGCGCGCCGTGCAGGTGCTCACCGGTCTGCTCGCCGCGGTGCCGCTCGTCTGGCTGCGGTCGATCCCTGACACGCGTTCGTCCGCCCCGCTCGCACTCGACGGGGCGGGCGCCGCGCTGCTCGGCTGCGGGCTCCTCCTCGCGGTGCTTCCCCTCACGGTCGGGCGCGCGACAGGCTGGCCGGCATGGACGCTCGGCGCACTCGCGTCGGGGATCATCGCGCTCACCGCATTCGCATGGCACCAGCGCCGCGCCGAGCGCCGTGGCATCCTTCCGGTCGTGCCGCCGAGCGTCGTGCGAATCGCCGTCGTTCGTCGCGGACTGCTCATGACGCTGCTGTTCTTCACGACGTACGGTGCCTTCCTCTATGAGCTGTCCGCGCTCGCACAGGGCCGGTTCGGCACGGGCCCGCTCGGCGCCGCGATCGTCGTGTTGGGCTTCGGGCTCTCGTTCGTCGCGACGTCGGTCGCGCTGCCGCGGATCCTCGCCCGCGCAGGCGATCGCACGATGGTGTTCGCCGGTCTCGCGCAGGCCGCCCTCCTGCTCGCCGTCACCGGCCTCGAGCTCGCCGGTGCGGCGGACCTCGTGACGCTGCAGATCGTGCTCATACCCCTCGGCGCCGCGCAGGCGCTGATGTACGGGCCCGTGATGCAGACGGTGCTCTCGCGCTCGCCCGAGTGGGCCGCGGGCGTCGCGAGCGGACTGTTCACGACCGTGCAGCAGCTGGGCCTCAGCATCGGCGTCGCCGTGCTCGGCGGGGTGTTCTGGTCGGTCGCCGGAACGGATCCGTCGGGGCTCGATCGCGGCATCGGCGTCGCCTTCGCGATCCACGCCGCGTGTGCGCTCGCGTTTGCGCTGCTCGCCCGGACGCTCGCGCCCCAAGGCGCCGAGGTTCACTCACCCACGCGCTGAAAACTCGTCGAGGGTCTGACGGATCGGGTGGATCCGTCAGACCCTCGGCGAAGGATCAGACGCTCGGCGAAGCGGTCAGCGCCGGCGGCGGCGCAGCGGCGGGGCCGCGAGGGATCCGCGGGGCGCGTCGGGCGTCGCGTACGGCGTCTCGCCCGTCGGGGCCTCGGGAACCGGCTCGTGCGGATCCGGCGTGCGGCGCGGACCGGCCGGCTCGCCGCCGTCGCCCCGCTTCGCGGCGCGACGCTCCTTGGCTCCCTCGACGAGGTTGTAGAGCGTCGGCAGCACGATGAGCGTCAGGAACGTCGACGACACGAGGCCGCCGATGACGACGATCGCGAGCGGCTGCGAGATGAAGCCGCCGTGGCCCGTGATCCCGATCGCCATGGGCGTGAGCGCGAAGATCGTCGCGAGCGCCGTCATGAGGATCGGCCGCAGACGCATCGAGCTGCCCGCGAGCGTCGCGTCGTGCACGCTCAGGCGGTGATGGTCGCGGTACTGGTTCACGAGGTCGACGAGGACGATCGCGTTCGTCACGACGATGCCGATGAGCATCAGCACGCCGATGAGGCTCGCGACGTCGAGCGGGATGCCCGTGACGATCTGCATCAGGATTGCGCCCGTCGCCGCGAACGGCACCGACACGAGCAGCAGCAGCGGCTGCCGCAGCGACTTGAACGTCGCGACCATCACGATGTAGATGATGAGGATCGCGGCGAGCATCGCGAGGCCCAGCTGGCTGAACGCGTCGGCCTGCTGCTCGGCGACGCCGCCCATCGTGGCGCGGGCGCCCTCGGGCAGCTCGGTGTCGTCGATCGCCGCCTGCACCGACGCGGTCGCAACCGCGAGGTTGTCGCTCGACGGCGGCACCGTGACGGTGGCCGTGCGCAGGCCGCCGACCGTCGTGATGGACGAGGGGCTCGTGTCCTCCTCGACCGTCGCGATGTCCTGCAGCTGCACCATGCCGCCGGCGGTCGGGATCTCCATCTCGCGCAGCTCCTGCACGGTGGCCGGCGGGTTCTCGTTCTCGATGTAGACGGTGAGCGACGAGCCGTCGATCTCGACCGAGCCGGCCTCGGACGGCTGCATCGTGCTGCTCACGAGCGAGCCCACGGCCGCCTCGCTGAGCCCCGCCTCGGCCGCCTGCTGGCGGTCGACGTCGACCGAGATGAACGGCATGGCCGCCTCGAGGTCGCTCGACACGGACCCGACGCCGTCGCGGCCGTCGATCGCCTCGACGAGCGCGTCGGTCGCGGCGCGCAGATCCTCGTCGTTCGACGCCTCGACCTGCACGGCGATGTCGCTCGAGGTGCCGGCCGCGGCCGCCGTCGCGACCTCGATCTCGCCCGCGTCCTCGATGCCCGAGATCGCGTCCTCGACGTCTGCCTGCACCTGCTCCTGGTCGGCGTCGGCGTTCGTCATGACCGAGTAGGTGATGCCGCCGCCACCGCCCATGAGCGCGCCGAGGCCCGAGCCGTCGGATCCGATCGTGACCTGCACCGTCTCGACGCCGTCGACGTCCTGCAGCGCGGCCTCGACCCGCTGCGCGGCCTCGTCCTGCGCCTCGAGGCTCGCGGTCTCGCCGACGTCCTGCGTCACCGTGAGCGAGTTCTGGCCCGTGTCGCCGAGGAAGCTCACCTTCATGAGCGGCGCGAGCGCGAGCGTGCCCACCATGACGAGCGCCGCGATGCCGAGCGTGGCCCACGAGTGGCGCAGCGTCCACGACAGGATCGGCTGGTACGCCTTCTGCAGTCGCGACTTCGGGGCGTCGGGGTGCTCGGGGTCGATGCGCTCGCCCTCGTCTGTCAGCAGCGGCTTGCCCGGCTTCATGAACCAGTAGGCGAGCACGGGCACGATCGTGAGCGCCACGAGCAGCGAGGCGAGCATCGCGATCGTCACCGTCATCGCGAACGGCCGGAACAGCTCGCCCACCATGTCGCCGACGAAGGCGATCGGCAGGAACACCGCGACGGTCGTGACGGTCGACGCCGTGATGGCGCCCGCCACCTCGCGCACGGCGAGGCGGATCGCGTCGCCCTTGTCGGCGCCCTCGACATAGTGGCGCTTGATGTTCTCGATCACGACGATCGAGTCGTCGACGACGCGGCCGATCGAGATCGTGAGCGCGCCGAGCGTGAGCATGTTGAGCGAGTACCCGAACGCCTGCATGCTCGCGAACGAGATGAGCACGCTCGTGGGGATCGAGATGGCCGTGACGATCGTCGAGCGGATCGACAGCAGGAACACGAGGATCACGAGCACCGCGAACACGAGGCCGAGCACGCCCTCGACCGCGAGGGTCTCGATCGAGTCGACGATGAAGGGCGCCTGGTCGAAGACCACCGTGAAGTCGACGCCGGGCAGCTGCTCCTGCGCCTCGTCGAGCGCCGCGAGCACGCCCTCCGACACGTCGACCGTGTTGCCGTCGGGCAGCTTCGTGACCGAGATCGAGATCGCGTCCTGGCCGTCGACGCGCGAGATCGACGTCGTGGGGTCGTCCTCGACCTCGACCTGCGCGACGTCGGCGATCGTGTAGGTCTCGGGCATCGTGACGGCGCCCGTCGACGGATCGACCTGCGGCTCGGCGTCGGAGATGAGCGGGAGGCTGCGGATGTCGTCGACCGACGCGAGCTT
>JAJUIM010000464.1 GCA_029267645.1 Microbacterium sp. | reverse complement strand
CGGGCCTGTCATCGGCGACTACGCCCGCGAGGACGAGCGCTTCGAACGCACGCTTCTCGAAGCGGGCGAGGTTGTCTGTGTCGCGGACGTGCGCGGCCTCGACCCACCAGACGAGCTGCACCTTGCAGCGGCCCAGGGCCGGGATGCACGCCGCGCGGGCGAGCTGGTAGGTCTGGTCGCGGACCGCGCGTTCGCGGGCGGTGGAGGCGCGCCAGTGGCCGCGCGACCCGTTCATCGGGACGGGGTTGCTCGGGTAGGAGTAGTGCAGGTGCCACACGCCCTCGTCCGGGTGCGAGTAGCCGCGCACCTCGAGGTCGGTCGGCGTCTTGCGAGGAGACATCGCGAGGGATCCTTCGGCGTGAAGTGGGAGTCGGTCAGTCGCGACCGGACGCGGAATCGGTGTTGCCGTCAGCGGACAGCCAGCCGACGTCCTCGAACACGGCGTCGCGCGTCCAGAACGTGCGCGAGAAGACGCCGTAGGTCGCGAGGAATCCGGCGAGCGCGAGGATCCCGAGGAGGGTCGCGCCGTCGTGCTGGGCGCGTGCGACCGTGAGGACGAGGCAGACGGCGATGAGCGCGGCAAGCGCAAGGCGGAGGGCGTTCATGCGCGGGATCCGTCCTGGTAGTTGTTGACGACGGTGATGCGGTGGCGCGCGTCGCGGCACGCAGGGCACGGGTCGGTCGGCCCGTCGGGGTGCTGGCCGCAGCGCTTCGCGGATTCGCCGTTGGCGCTGTCCGGTCGCGCCGGGACGGACGGTCCACATCCGCCCGTCCCGGCCGCCGCCCCGTCGCCCTCAGAGGAGGTAGAAGCGTCGGGGGTCTCCGCTACGGTCGTCGCGGGTGCATCGGACGTGACAGCGTCCGGCCCGCTACGCAGAGGAGAGTCATCGTGAGCAACATCGGTGCCCTGAACCACACGCGCCGTGCCATCAAGCACGCCAGCGACGCCGTCGACCAGGCCAATAGCGCGTTCGACCGGGAGATGGCGATGGGTCTCAAGGAGCTGGCCCGCGCCGTTCAGGAGATCGCCAACCAGCAGCGCGATTAGGTGCGGTGCGGCGCGGCGAGCGCGAGCCTCGAGGAGGTCGAGGAGCGCGGCCACGGCGGCGGGGTCGTCTTCCGCGCGGATCAGGTCGTCGAAGGTGTTGACGAGGGCGCGCATCGCCTTCGATGCTTCGACCGTGTCGTCGTTGATCACGGCGAACGGCAGGAGACTCATGCGTCCGCCCCCGTCGTCTCCGCGGTGCGCGGTGCGCGGGCTTGCCGGAGGTCGCCGACTCGGTACCGACGATGGCCGCCGGCCGTTCGAGACGGCTTGAGTTTGCCGTTTCGGTCCCAGTCACGCAGAGCGGAGATGCTGACGCCGAGGAACCGAGCAGCGTCTCCGACGGGGATCAGGTCCTCGTCATCGTAGGTATTGATATCGGCCATGACGCCGAGAGTAGGCATATCTACTGCATGCTGTCAAACTCCATGCGTACCTGGCGTAGTTATTGACAGGTTCGCGTAGACCTTGATATCGTCAGCGCATGTCGAACCTCGCTACAGTCACCCCGATGCCGGTGCGCATTCCGACGTGGTCCTTCGGTGACCGCCT
>JAJUIM010000080.1 GCA_029267645.1 Microbacterium sp. | reverse complement strand
GGTGCGCGCCCGCCTCCTGAGCGCGCTCCCCTGATGACGAGAGGACGGGCGATGAAGCTCGGTGTCTATGGCGCGATCCTGCACGACCGCACGCTCCCCGAGGCCCTCGAGGTGGTCCGCGATGCCGGCCTCACGGGGCTCGAGATCAACACGGGCGGGTTCCTGCCCGCCGTGCACGTGCCGACCTTCGACGAGATCCTCGCCTCGGACGCCGCGCGCGACGACTTCCTCGGCACGTTCGAGGGCACGGGCGTCGGCATCGCCGGGCTCAACGCCAACGGCAACCCGCTGCACCCTAACGCAGCCATCGGCGACAAGCACGCCGAGGACGTGCGACGCAGCATCCTCCTCGCCGAGCGCCTCGGGCAGACGCGCGTCGTGACGATGTCGGGCCTCCCTGGCGGCGAGCCCGGCGCCACGCGCCCCAACTGGATCGTCAACGCCTGGAACTCCGGAGCGCTCGACGTGCTCGACTACCAGTGGGACATCGCGGCCCGCTTCTGGCGCGAGATGGACTGCTTTGCCGCCGACCACGGCGTGAAGGTCGCGCTCGAGCTGCACCCGCAGAACCTCGTGTTCAACGCCGCCGACGTGCACAAGCTCATCGAGCTGACGGGTGCGACGCACGTGGGCGTCGAGATGGACGCGTCGCACCTGTTCTGGCAGCAGATGGATCCCGTCGCCGTGACGCGCCACCTCGGCGAGCTGATCTTCCACGCCGCGGCGAAGGACGTGCGCATCAACCGCGAGAACGCCGAGCTGTACGGCGTGCTCGACAACAGCTTCCGCCGCCTCTCGCCCGACGAGAAGCGCACGAACCTCGGCGGCGACGAGTGGGCCAACGAGTGGCCGAAGCACTCGGCATGGGACTTCGTCGCGCTCGGCCGCGGTCACGACGTGGCCTACTGGACCGAGTTCCTGCGCGCCCTGCACGAGGTCGACCCCGACATGCTCGTCAACATCGAGCACGAAGACACGTCGCTCGGCCCCGTCGAGGGGCTCGTGGAGGCCGCGCAGGTGCTGCGCGCCGCCGACGAGGCCCTCACCGCGTCGCTCTGAGGGGGATCCGCCATGCGCATCGGTCTCGTCGGGTTCGGCTTCGGCGGCCAGAAGTTCCACCTGCCCTACATCCAGGCCGCGACCGAGTGGGATCTCGCGGGCGTCGTGACGCGCTCGCCCGCGCGGCGCGAGGAGCTCGCGGCCGCGGCGCCGGGGATCCCCGCGTACGACTCGCTCGACGCGCTGATCGACGCGGGCGTCGATGCCGTCGTGCTCACGACGCCGCCCGAGACGCGCCGCGAGCTCGTGCTGCGCGCGCTCGAGCGCGGCGTGCACGTCGTGGCCGACAAGCCGTTCGCACCGACTGCGGACGTCGCGCGCGAGCTGGCCGACGCATCGCGCCGCGCGGACCGGATCCTCACCGTCTTCCACAACCGCCGCTGGGACACCGACATCGTGACGGCGCGGCGCGTGCTCGCGGACGGGCTCGTCGGATCCCCCTGGCGCGCCGTCAACCGCTTCGACCTCGACGATCCCGACACGCTCGAGGTGGGGCCCGCGCACGGCCTGCTGCGCGACCTCGGCTCGCACGTCGTGGATCAGATGACGCACCTGTTCGGCCCCGTCGCGCGGGTCGACGCGCACCTCGACTGGGTCGAGCGCGAGGGGCAGCGGGTCGACGCGGGCTTCACGATCGGCATGCACCACCGCTCGGGCGTGCACAGCACCGTCTCGTCGAGCAAGCTCAACCGCCTGCAGGAGCACGAGCTGATCGTCTACGGCTCTGAGGGCTCGTACACGTCGCACATGAGCGACGTGCAGACCGTCGCGACGCTCGCCGGATCCCACCCGCTCACGGATCCGAACTGGGGCGTCGAGGACGAATCGCGCTGGGGCACGCTGCACACCGCCGGCGGCGCGCGGCCCGTGCCGAGCGAGAAGGGCGACTACAGCGACTACTACCGCGCGCTGCACGCCTCGATCGCGGACGACGCCCCGCTCGCGGTCACGCTCGAGGAGGCCGTGCACACGGTCGAGATTCTCGACGCCGCCCGCACGAGCGCAATTGAGGGGCGCTCGGTCGAGCTGTAGGGCCTCAGCTCCCGACCCGCCCGACCTACGCCCGGGGCGGGGCGACAGATCCGCGCGGCACCAGCACGGGGGTCTGACGGTGCCCTGCGGGGTCGGCGCCCGGCGCGTCGAGGCGGCGCAGCATGACCTCGACGGCGCGGTCGGCCAGGGAGGCGGGATCGGTGCGGACGGTCGTGAGCTCGACGAACGGCAGTCGCGCGACCGAGCTGTCGTCGAATCCCACGACTGACACGTCGTCCGGGACCCGCACGCCTGCACGCACGAGGGTGGCCATGATGCCGAAGGCGCAGCGGTCGTTCGCCCCCATGACGGCGGTCGGCAGCTCGTCGCGCGAGAGGAGCTCGGCCGCCGCCTGCGCGCCGCCCTCCTCGGAGTAGGCACTCTCGACGACGTCAGGCTCGAGGCCGCGTGAGGTCATCGCCGCGGCGTAGGCGCTGCGCCGCTCGGCGGCGTTGGCCGCCTCGCCCGCCGAGGCGTAGGCGATTCGGGTGTGTCCGGCGTCCGCGAGGTGCCCGACGAGCAGCTCGATGCCGGCGGCGTTGTCGACGCGCACGTCGTCCGCACCCGAGAGCGCCGTCGAGCCGCCGACGAAGACGGCGGGCACGCGATCCGGCACCTTCAGGCGCGAAGCCTCGCCGCCCGTGGAAAGCACGAAGAGCCCCTCGACGCGCTGCGCCCGCAGCTGGTCGACGACGTCGGCGGGCGCGCGCGTCGGGGTGAGCGGGCCGAGCGCGAGCGCGTACCCGCGGGCGGCCGCGGCGTCGAGGAGCGCCTCGACGAGGTCGACCTCGAACGGCTCGTGCATCGTGAACATCGCGCCGAGCTGGTGGCTGCGCTTACCGCGCAGGATCCGCGCCGACGCATCGGGCAGGTACCCCAGTTCGGCCGCGGCCTCGCGCACGCGCCGCCTGGTCTCGTCGCTCGCGCCGGGCAGATCGCGCATGACGATCGAGACGAGCTGGCGCGAGACCCCGATGCGGTCGGCGACGTCCTTCATCGTCGGCCGCGAGGGCGTCGAAGCGTCGCTGGGCATGCTTCATCTTTTCACACGACATCGGGACTAGCACGTGCCATTAGCACGTGCTAGATTCGCACCAGCATCCGACCACATCACCGAAGGATCCACGCCATGACCGTCACTCCCCTCCCCTCGCGCCGCGCCCGCATCGGCGTCATCGGCGCGGGCTGGATCGGCGCATTCCACGCCGAGAGCATCGCCGCTCGCGTGGCGACCGCCGAGCTCGCCGCCGTCGCGGATCCGCGCCCCGGCGCCGCCGAGCAGCTCGCTTCGGCCCTCGGCGCGCCCCGCCACGCGCAGGACGCGGCCGAGCTGCTCGCGGATCCCGACATCGACGGCGTCGTGATCGCGGCGCCCGCGGCCGCGCACACCGACCTCGTCGTGGCCGCGGCGAGCGCGGGCAAGGCCGTGTTCGTCGAGAAGCCGATGGCGCTCACGCTCGCCGACGCCGACCGTGCGATCGCGGCGGCGCAGGAGGCGGGCGTGCCGCTGCAGGTCGGCTTCAACCGCCGATTCGCGCACGACTTCGCCGCCGCCGGCCGCGCCGTGCGCGAGGGACGGATCGGCACGCCGCAGCTCATGCGCTCGCTCACGCGCGACCCGGAGCTCGCAGACCCCGCCGCCGTCAAGCCGTGGACCATCTTCCTCGAGACCCTCATCCACGACTTCGACACGCTCAACTGGTTCAACGCGGGGGCGCGCCCCACCGAGGTCGTCGCGTTCGCCGACGCGCTCGTCGCGCCCGACTTCGCGGATCGCGGCCTGCTCGACACCGCGACCGTCGCGATCCGGTACGACAACGGCGCGATCGCGACGGCCGAGGCGAGCTTCCAGGCGAGGTACGGCTACGACGTGCGCGGCGAGATCTTCGGCGATGGGGGCATGGTCACCGCCGGCGACGTGCGCGCGACGAGCGCCCGCCTGTTCGACGCGAACGGGTCCGCCGCCGAGACGACGCGCCTCAACATCGACCTCTTCCGCCAGGCGTACACCGACGAGCTCGCGGTGTTCTCCGACGCGATCCTCACGGGCGAGGCCGCTGGCCCCACGGGCGAGGACGCCCGCGCCGCCCTCGCGATCGCGCTCGCGTGCCGCGCGTCGGTCGAGCGCGGATCCGTCGTGCGGCTCGACGAGCGCGGGGCCGTCTCGTGAGGGGCGCGACGCTCGCGGCGTCGGCCGAGATGCTCTTCCTCGATCTGCCGTTCGCAGACCGCGTCGCGGCGCTGCACGAGCGGGGATTCGGCGTCGAGATCTGGAACTGGACGACGAAGGATCTCGGCGCCCTCGCCGCGACGGGCGCCGAGTTCTCGTCGCTGACCGGCTACGTCGACGGCGACCTCACGAGCGAGGAGGGATCCGCCGCGCTCATCGCCTCGGCCGAGCGCTCGCTCAAGGCGGCCGAGGCGATCGGCAGCCCCCGGCTCAACCTGCACGGCACGGGGCTCGACGGCGACGGCCTGCCCGTGCGCCCGAACGCCGCGCCGACGCCCGCCGACTGGCTCGCCGCCGCGCGCACCCTCGACAAGCTCGCGGCGCTCGGCGAGCGGCAGGACCGCGTCTTCACGCTCGAGAACCTCAACACGGCGGTCGACCACCCGGGCACGCCGTTCGCGCGGGCGGCAGACACGATCGCGCTCGTCGAAGCGGTCGGCAGTCCCCACCTCCGCCTCAACCTCGATCTCTACCACGCGCAGATCGGCGAGGGGAATCTCATCGAGCTCGTCGAGCGCGCGCTGCCGCTCGTGGGCGAGATCCAGGTCGCCGACGTGCCGGGGCGCTGCGAACCCGGCACGGGCGAGATCCGCTACGCGGCCGTCGCCGAGGCGCTCGCCCGCACCGGCTACGACGGCGTCGTCGCGCTCGAGGGCTGGGCGAGCGGATCCGACGACGACGCCCTGGCCGCCTTCCGCGACGCGTTCCGCGCGCTGCTGCCCACCTGATCCGCACCGCTACCCGAACAAAGGAGTTCACGCATGAGCACGCCGCACCCATCCGGGATCGTCCCGCTGCCGAAGCTCGGCACGGGCCCGTTCCGCCGCCGCATCGGCCTGATCTCGATCGTCGCCTGCTTCGGCGGGCTGCTTTTCGGCTACGACACGGGCGTCAGCAACGGCGCCGAAGGCCCCATGCAGCGCGAGCTGGGGCTCGACAACATCCAGCTCGGCTTCGTCATCAGCTCGCTCGTGTTCGCCGCCGCCGTCGGCGCGCTCTGCTGCGGGCGGATCGCCGATGCCTGGGGCCGCCGCAAGACGATCGTGCTGCTCGCGGGCATGTTCTTCGTCGGCTCGGCGCTCGTCGTGCTGTCGCCCGGCGGCGAGCCCATCGGCTCGACCCTGCCCGCTTCGATGCTGCCCGGTGCGCCCGAGTCGGAGTGGCTCGGGCAGGGCAACTTCTCGGCCATCGGCTACGCGACGCTCATCGCGGGGCGGATCCTGCTCGGCCTCGCAGTCGGCGGCGCCTCGACAGTCGTGCCCGTCTACCTCGCCGAGATCGCGCCGTTCGAGATCCGCGGCGCGATCACGGGCCGCAACGAGGTCGCGATCGTGAGCGGCCAACTGCTCGCCTTCGTCATGAACGCCATCATCGGCAACCTGTTCGGCGACCACGCGGGCGTCTGGCGGGCGATGTTCGCCGTGTGCGCGATCCCCGCCGTGTGCCTGTTCATCGGCATGCTGCGCATGCCGGAGTCGCCGCGCTGGCTCGTCGACCGCGGCCGCAACGACGACGCCCTCGCGGTGCTGCGCAGGGTGGGCTCCGACGAGCGCGCCTCGGCCGAGCTCGAGGACATCACGCGCGTCTCCTCAGCGCAGCACGCCGAGCGCCGCACGAGCCTGCGCACGCTCTTGACCGACCGCTGGCTCGTGCGGATCCTGCTCATCGCGATCGGCGTCTCGATGACGCAGCAGCTCACGGGCATCAACTCGATCATGTACTACGGCCAGCGGATCCTCATCGAGGCCGGCTTCGCGGGCGACGCGGCGCTCGTCGCCAACATCGCGTCGGGCGTCGCCGCCGTCGTCGGAGGCTTCATCGCGCTGCGCAACATGGACCGCCTCGACCGCCGGCTGACCTTCACGATCGGCCTCGCGCTCACGACGACCTGCCACCTGCTGATCGGGATCGCCTCGATCGTGCTGCCCGCGGGATCCGCCGCCCGCCCCTACGTGCTGCTCGTCTTGATCGTCGCGTTCGTGTTCTCGATGCAGACGTTCCTCAACGTCGCCGTGTGGGTGTGGCTCGCAGAGATCTTCCCGCTGCACATCCGCGGTCTCGGCATCGGCATCGCGGTGTTCTTCGGATGGCTCATGAACGGCCTGCTCGCCCTGTTCGTCCCGACGCTCATCGCGACGATCCAGATCACGGGCACGTTCTTCCTCTTCGCAGCCATCGGCGCCGTCGCCCTCGTGTTCGTCGTGACGCAGGTGCCCGAGACCCGCGGCATCACGCTCGAGAAGCTCGAGGAGGACGTGTCGACCGGCGCGATCCACACCATCACCCGCACGACCCGCACCGTGCGGCGCTGGCGGCGATGAGCTGGTCGCCGCGTCCGGGGGTGGGGTCACAGCGCCGGCACCTCGACGGCCGCGCCGTTCGCCTCGTGCGAGCGCACGACGGCGTCGAGCAGACGCATGTTGCGCACGCCTTCCTCGAACGAGGCGTTGCGCGGCAGCGATTCCGACTCGGGGATCCCCGCCACCTCCTCGAGGAACGCGCGGGCCTGGAACACGAACTGGTCGTTCTGCCCGTGACCCGCACCCGGGGCGTCGATCGGCAGGCCGCCCGCGACGTACGGGTGGGTCGGACCCATCTGCACCGTGCGGTAGCCGATCACGTCCTCGGGGTCGTCGTGGAACGCGACTTCGACCTGCGCGAAGTTCCGCTGATCCCAGCGCGCGGCGCCCTTCGTGCCGAACACCTCGAAGAACAGCGAGGTCGGGTGCGCGACGGCGACGCGCGAGACCTCGAGCGTGCCGGATCCGTTCGCGAACTGCGCCGTGAAGCCCGCGTAGTCGTCGTTCTCGACGGGCGCCATCTCGTCGCTCACAGCGCCGCGCGTGTGCCCGACGACGGCGCCGAGCGGCTTCGGGCGCTCCGTGATGGCCGTCGCGAGGCGCGCGCCCGAGACCGACGCGATGTCGCCGCAGATGAACTCGGCCACGTAACTGAGGTGGCTGCCGACGTCGGCGAGGGCGCCGGATCCGTTCGGCCCCTGGTAGCGCCAGCTGATGGGGGCGTCGGGGTGGGCGCCGTAGTCGGTCCAGTAGCGGCCGCTGAAGTGCAGCACGTCGCCGAGGCGGCCCGACTGCACGAGCTCACGCACGAACGCGACGCCCGGCGCGCGACGGAAGGTCAGGCCGATGCGCGCGATCGACGAGGCCTCGCGGGCGGCGGCGGCCATGGCCTCGGCATCCTCGATCGTGTCGCTGAGCGGCTTCTCGCAGAGCACGTGCTTGCCGGCCGCGAGCAGCGCCTCCACGATCTCGCGGTGCAGGAAGTTGGCGACGACGACGCTCACGACGTGGATCTCGGGATCGTCGACGATCGCCCGCCAGTCGGTGTCGTGGCGCTCGTAGCCGAAGCGCGCGGCGGCGTCCTCGGCCAGCTGCCCGTTGAGGTCGCAGATCGACACGAGCCGCAGCGGCGGCAGCGTG
>JAJUIM010000222.1 GCA_029267645.1 Microbacterium sp. | reverse complement strand
GCCGCTGCTCATCCTGCAGGGATCCGACGACCCCGTCGTGCCGCCCTCACAGTCGGAGGCGCTCCGCGACGCCCTCGCCGCCAACGGCGTGCCGCACGCCTACCTGCTGTTCGAGGGCGAGGGCCACGGCTTCCGCCAGGCTGAGACGATCGTGCGCTGCTTCGCGAGCGAGATCGCCTTCCTCGGCCAGGTGCTGGGCTTCGAGCCCGACGGGGTCGAGCCGATCGCGCTCGACTGACGTGGCTCCCGCGCAGCGCGCCGATGTCGGCCCCGTCGCCGTCGCGTTCGGCGACGCCGCACACACGGACGTCGCTGCCTCCCGCGACGCGCTCGCGGCGCTGGGATCGGATCAGCTTGCGCGAGCGGACGCGCTCGACGGCGTCCTCGCCGCGCGCTTCGTCGCGGGGCGCGGTCTGCTGCTCGGTCTGCTCGAGGAGCTCGCCCCGGGCGCGGATCCCGAGATCGTCACCCGCTGCGCGCGGTGCGGCGGGCCGCACGGGGCGCCGCGCGCGCTCCACGCGCCCGTCGCGATGAGCGTGAGCTACGCGGGAGCGCTCGTCGCGGCGGCCGCCGTGCGCACCGAGACCGCGTCCGCCGTCGGCATCGACGTCGAGCGCGGCGATCCCGCCACGACGCTCGGCGACCTCGGGGCGCTCTTCGCGCCGGATCCGCCGCCCGATCTCGCGCGGTGGACGCGCATCGAGGCCGTGCTGAAGGCCGACGGGCGCGGGATCCGCGTCGCGCCGAACGAGGTGCGCGAGCGGGCGGCGCGGTCGCGCACTCTGCTCGACGGATCCCGCATCGCCGCGATCCCCGGCCGCTGCGGCACCTTCGAGGTCGCGCCCGTCGCCGTACCGCGCGGCGTCGCCTCGGCGGTCGCTATTCTCCGAGCACGGTCTCGCTGAGCGGCGCCGGGGTCGTGCGGCCCGGCGTCGGCGGCAGCGCCGGCAGCGCCTCGTCGTCGAGCCAGGCTCGGAAGAGCGATCCGAGGTCGCGCTCCGCGACGCGCTCGGCGAGCCGCACGAAGTCGTCGGTTTCGACGACGACGCCGCGGTTGTCCTCGGTCCAGGCGCGCAGGATCCGGAAGAACGCCTCGTCGCCGACCGTGAGCCGCAGCGCGTGCAGCGTGAGCGCGCCGCGCTTGTAGACGCGGTCGTCGAACATGCGCCGCGGCCCCGGATCCGAAAGGCGCAGGTCCTGCGCGAGGCCCGCGAGACGCGCGTGGTGCGCGAGCGCGAGCGCGTGGGCGTCGTGCCCTCCCGAGCGCTCCGACCACAGCCACTCGGCGTAGCACGCGGGGCCCTCGTTGAGCCAGATGTCGCGCCAGGCGGCGATCCCGACGCTGTTGCCGAACCACTGGTGCGCGAGCTCGTGCGCGACGAGGCGCTCGAGCGAGCCCTCGCCGTCCATGTGGCCCGCGCCGAAGACCGCGCCGCCCTGGAACTCGAGCGGGATCTCGAGGTCGTCGTGGGTGACGACGACCGTGTACGACGGGAACGGGTACGGCCCGAACGCTTCGGCGAATGCCGCCATCATGCCAGGCAGCGGTGAGAGGTCGGCGTCGACGCGCGTTGCAAGCAGGGGCGGGTGGTGGATCTCGCCCGCGACGCCCGCGAGGTCGATCTCGCGCGTGCGGTAGCGGCCGATCTGCACTGCCACGAGGTAGGTCGCGGTCGGCTCGTCGAGCGCGAACCGCCACGTGCCCCGGCCGCCGCGGCTCTCGCGTCCGATGCGCTCCCCCGCGACGACGTCGTAGCCGGCGTCGGTCGTGAGGCGGATCCGGTAGGTGGCTTTGTCGGACGGCCGGTCGTTGCACGGGAACCACGTCGACGCACCGATCGGCTGCGATGCGACGATCACGCCGTCCTCGAGCTCCTCCCACCCGACCGTGCCCCACGGGCTGCGACGCGGGCCGGGCGTGCCCGCGTACTCGATCGCGACCTCGAGCTCGTCGCCCGCTGCCGCCGCACCGCGGAGCGCGATCTCTAGCCGGCTGCCCTTCTGGCGAACGGACGCGGGGGCGGATCCGTCGACCCGCACGCGCGAGGCTTTCAAGCCCGTGAGGTCGAGCGCGAGCGCGGCGGTCTCCTCCTCGATGCGGCAGGTGAGCCGCGCGGATCCCTTCAGCCTGTTGGTCGCGACGCGGTAGTCGAGGTCGAGATCGTAGTGCGCGACGCCGAATCGCGCATCGCCCACGTCGGGCGTGTAGGCGTCGCCGGCTCCCTGCTGGCCGCGCCCCCTCACGCGTCCTGCTCCTGGTATGCGCGCATGCGGACCGCCCGCCACGGGCCGATCGGGTTGCCGCTCCAGCGGCTGCCGACCGGCACGTCCTCGCCGCGCATGACGAGCGACGCGGGCCCCACGGTCGCGTCCGCGCCGATGCGCGCTGCCGGGAGGATCACGCTATGCGGGCCGAGCGTCGCCCCCTGCTCGAGGGTCACGGTGTCGATGCTCATCACACGATCATGGAACAGATGCGTCTGGACCACACATCCGCGGTTCACGGTCGCGCCGTCGCCGAGCGTGACGAGGTCGGGCTCGGGCAGCCAGTAGCTGTCGGTCCAGACGCCGCGCCCGATGCGCGCGCCGAGCGTGCGCAGCCAGACCGCGAGCGCCGGCGTGCCGGCGGCGGCGCTCGCGAACCACGGCGCCGCCAGCATCTCGGTGAACGTGTCGGCGACCTCGGTGCGCCAGACAAAGCTCGACCACAGCGGATGCTCCCCCGCGCGGATGCGCCCGACGAAGGCCCACTTCGCGAGCGTCGTGATGCCGGCGGCCACGGCGCCCGCCGCGATCATCACGACGCCGGACAGCAGCGCCGCAACACCGATGCCCCAGAGCTCGATCAGCGCCGCGAGCGCGCCCACGACGGCGAGGCCGAGCGCGCACGTCACGATGACGGGCACGATGCGGCACAGCTCCCACAGCGCGCGGGCCACGCGGAGCGACGCGATCGGCCGATACGTGCGCTCGAGGTCGGCCTTGTTCACGACGCGCCGCAGCCTGACGGGCGGCGAGCCGAGCCACGAGGATCCCGACTTCGCCTTGTCGGGCGCGACGGAGAGCACCGCGACGAGCGCGTTCTTCGGCACGCGGTGGCCGGCGGCCGCGAGGCCCGAGTTGCCGAGGAAGGCCCGCTTGCCGATGCGCGCCTTCGCGAGGCGCATGCGCCCGCGGCGCAGCTCGTAGGTCGCGACCATCGTGTCGTCGGCGAGGAACGCGCCGTCGTCGATGCGCGTGAGCGACGGCAGCAGCAGCACCGTGGAGGCCTCGACGTCGCGGCCCACGCGCGCGCCGAGCAGCCGCAGCCACGCGGGGGTGACGAGGCTCGAATAGATCGGGAAGAGCAGCGTGCGCGACGCGTCGAGCAGGCGCTCGGTCGTCCACGCCTGCCACGCGATGCGGCTGCGCACCGGGTGGTCGCCCTCGCGCAGGCCGATCGACAGCAGCCGTACGAGGAGCACGACGGCGCCCGCGAACACCACGCCGGCGACGAGGACCGCGGGCACGAGCCACGCGGCGAGCGCCGGGAGCATGGCGACGAGCGAATCTGATCCGCGCACGGCGAGCGCGAGCACAGCGGCGCCGGCGGCGAACGCGACGAACGGCAGCAGGCCGAGCGCGGCGGACGAGGCGCCGTACGCCCAGAGCCAGCGCCGCGGCGCCGCAGGCCGGGGCGCGCCGCGCGCGGCGCCG
>JAJUIM010000064.1 GCA_029267645.1 Microbacterium sp. | reverse complement strand
TTTCGATCCGCATTTCGTGAGATCTCCGCATTTCGTGGCGGGGTCACCGCTTCATCATGCGCACGTCGCCCGTCTTGGAGGCGATCCTGCCCCACCAGTCGTCGCGCTTCGCGGCGTACCAGCCGAAGGCCATGAGCACGACGGTGGCGGCGAAGATGCCGAAGCCGACGCCGTTCACCTCGTCGGATCCGCCGTACATGTGGTTGAGGTTGCGCAGCGCGCCCGTCGCGAAGACGAGGCCGACGTGCACGATCACGAACGCCACGAAGAACAGCATGGTGGGGAAGTGCAGGCGCTTCGCGAGGGTCTCGGGCAGCGCCTTCTGCCACGCGGCGCGCTTGGGGTAGAAGGCGCTCAGCCGGAAGCCCGTGATCGCGGCGACGGGCGAGGCGAGGAACACGATCGCGAAGTAGCTCAGCTGCTGCAGGGCGTTGTAGTTCACCCACGTGTTCTCGGTGGGCCAGTCGAGCGAGACGTACTGCAGCAGGGCCGAAAGCGCGTTCGGGAAGACCTCCCAGCTCGTCGGCACGATGCGCATCCAGTGCCCGGAGGCGAACAGCAGCACGACGAAGACGACGCCGTTCGCGAGCCACAGGCAGTCGACGGCGATGTGTCCCCACAGCGCGAGCGACATGCGCCGCTTCTTCACGCGCCTGGACGACCACAGCCCGCCGGCGCGCTTCTCGGTGCGCACGCGGATCCCCGTGCGCACGATGAGCACGAGGAAGAACGCGTTGAGGAAGTGCGTCCACGACACGAAGGCGGGGATCCCGGGGGTCGCGGCGTCCGGAAGCGGCGCCGCCCCGGGGAAGCGGGCGAGGAAGCCCTGCATCGCCTCGGTCGACAGCGCGCCGCGGACGACGAAGACCGCGCACCAGGCGAGGAGCACGAGCGCCGCCGCCCCGAACAGCCCTTGCACGACGGTGAGCCAGGTCGGTCGAGGGCGCGGGGATGTCACCCGATCATTCTTACCGATCGGCCTGGGACGTCCGGCTGCGAAGTGGCCGAGCGTCCCGCTCCCCCAGGCGGGGAGCGGGACGCTCGAGCGCGGCGCTGTTACGCCCGGTTGCGGCGCAGCCCGACGACGGTCAGCCCCGCGGCCAGGAGCGCTGCAGCGACGAGCCCGACGCCCCACACGACCTCGCCGCCCGTGGGCGCGAGCGGATCCTTGTCGGCGGGCGCCGACGGGTCGACCGTGGGATCCTCGGACGGCGCGGGCGCCTCCGACGGCGTCTCGGACGGTGCGGGGTCCTCGGTCGGCTCCTCGGTGGGCGCGGACGTCGGCTCGGGCTCGGGCGTCTCGGTCGGCTCCTCCGTCGGCTCGGGAGCCGGCTCGGGCGTCGGCTCCGCCGTGGGCGCGCCGTCGAGCGTGTAGAGCGTCGTCGTGCCGCTCACCTCGTTGCCGACCGCGACCATCGGGATCCCCGTGGGCGACGCCTCGGCAGCGATGAAGTCGAGGCCCTCGGGGCCGAGGTCGCCGACCGAGTTCACGAGCGCGGCGAGCTCGTCGGCCGACGCGCCCTGCTCCTCGAGCGCGGCGTACTCCTCCGCCAGGCTCGTGTCGAACTGCCGGTTGTTGATGTACTCGACGTAGCTCGGCGCGGCCGGGTCGGTGATGTCGTAGACGACGACCCCCGACAGGCGCTCGAAGCCGATGAAGGCGTAGGTGCGGCCGTCGACCTCGCCGATCGTGAGGTTCTCGGGCTCGACGCCCTTCGCGTCGCTGCGGCTCTCGGCCTCGTTGTCGTCGTGGCCCGAGTTGAACACGAGCGGCGTCTCGGCGCTCAGCCGCGCCGTGAGCTCCTCGAACTCCGCGCCCGAGTCGAAGACGAGCTCGCCGGACGTCGTGTAGATCGAGAACGAGCGGCCGCCGTAGGTGTACAGCTCGCTGTAGCAGCCCTGTGCCTCGTCGAGCCCCATCTCGGTCGTGACCTCGAGGCGGCCGAGGGCCGCGTCGTCGGCGTACCCGGCGAGGTTCTCGCACAGCGGCGCCGTGCCGGGGGCGTCCTCCGTGCCGAGATCCTTCACGCGGGCGGGCTCGACGTAGTCGCCCCACTCGCGCGCGTCGCCCTCGTTGGCCGTCACGAGGTACGCCTCGCCGTCGACCTCGAACGACTGGATCCCGTCGGGCATCGGCACGCCGTACAGCCCCTCGTACGTCGCGATGTTGATCTCGGGCGCGTCCTCGGGATCCCGGTCGGACGCGTCGAGCGGCACCGTGCCGCGGTCGATGAAGCCGAGCCCCCAGACGTCGGTCACGGTGGCCGAGGCGAGGTCGACGACCGCGACGGCGTTCGCCTCCTGCAGGGCCGCGTAGGCGGTGCCGCCCACGACCGTGATGTACTCGGGCTCCCAGTTCGTCGCGCGCGGCTTCGTCTCGTCGAGGATCGGGCCGAACGCGTCGCGCACGGTCTCGTCGAGCTCGACGCCCTCGAAGTCGTGGAAGTCGGCCGTGCGTACGTCGGCCTGCGCCGGTGCCGCGACGTCCGACGGCAGCGCGACGACGCCGACGGATCCCTCCGGGTCGCTCGAGAAGTCGTCGGCCGGCTCGCCCTCGTTCGCGACGACGGCGTACGCGCCGTCGGGCGAGACGGTCACCATGTCGGGCAGGGACCCGACCGTCACCTCGCCGAGCAGGACCGGCTCGTCGGCGTTCGCGTCGAAGAACAGCAGGCGCCCCGGCGCCGTCTTGTCGGCGGCATCCTCGAGCGCGACGACGCCAAGGCCGTCCTCGCGGATCGCGACCGAGTTGGCGACGCCGCCCGACGACTCGATGCGGAACAGCTCGGACATGGCCGCCGGATCCGCCATGTCGATGACCGAGACGGAGCCGGCCGCGGCGTTGATCGAGAACAGGCGGTCTCCGTGCGCCTGCACGATCTCGCTCGCGCCCGCGTCGAAGAGGCCGGTCTCGAACGTGCCCGCGACCGACATGTCGAAGGGCGCGCCGTCCGCGGCGTCGTAGATGGGGTCGATCTCGCCCGGCTGCGCCGCGAGGGCGACGGCGGGCGAGAGGGCGAGGGCGCAGGCGGCGGCGCCCGCGATGAGGGTTCGGCGGAATCTGGTCACGCGCTCCTGTCTAGGCGGGGCGGGTGGTCGGCGCGTGAACCCCCGGTGAACGGCCGGTATCCCGGCGGCAAGACGACTGCGGCCCCGCCGAAGCGGGGCCGCAGGGGGACGGATCTCGGATCAGGCGCGGCTGCGCGTGCGGGCCGCGATCACGATGCCGACGGCGATGAGCCCGGCGGCCGCGAGGCCGAGGCCCCAGCCGATCTCGCCGCCCGTCGGGGCGAGCGACTCCTCGTCGTCGTCACCGGGCGCGGGAGCCTCGGTCGGATCCTGCGTCGGGTCGGCCGACGGCTCGTCGCTCGGCTGCTCGGTCGGCTCCGCCGTGGGCTCCTCCGTCGGGGCGGGCTCCTCGGTGGGCTGCTCGGTCGGCGTGGGCTCGGGCGAGGGCTCCTCGGTCGGCTCCTCCGTCGGCGTGGGCGTGGGGGCCGGCTCCTCGAACGGCACGGCGCGGCCGAGCGGGGCCGGATCCACGACGCCCTGCGTGGCGAAGAAGTCGACCGTCGCCTCGAGGTCGATGAGGCCCGTGTCGCGGAACGGCGCGTTCGTGAAGGCCGTGAAGCCGTCGCCGCCCGACGCGATGAACGAGTTCGTCGTGACGGTGTAGGTCTGCTCGGGGGCGATCTCCTCGCCGTTCAGCGTCATCGAGACGACGTGCTCGCCCGCGGGGGCGTCGTCGACGTACTCGTAGCTGAAGCCCTCCGAGATGCCGAGGTGCAGCTTGGGTCGGTCGTTGCCGGGCTGCCACTGCTCCTCGAGCATCTGCTTGAGGTCGGCGCCCGTGAGCTCGCTCGTCGTGAGCGTGTTGGCGAACGGCTGCACGGCGGCGGCCTCGGCGTAGGTCACGACGCCGTCGCCCTCGCCGACCTCGCTCGAGGCGTACAGCAGGTCGTCGCGCAGGCCGCCCGGGTTCATGACGGCGATGTCGGCGGGCTCGCCGCCGTAGTTGCCGTAGTCGGTCGTCGACCAGAGGTAGATGTCGGCGACCAGGTTGCCCATGGTCGACTCGACGCCGCGGTCGTCGCCCGGCGTCGCGCCGCCGCGCAGGATGTCGCCGCTGATCTCGCCGACCGGCACGTTGCCCTGCTCCTCGGCGACCGCGACCGCCTCGTCGACGATCGCCTGGATGTCCTCGGCGACGGGGTACGCGGGCGCGCCCTCCTCGTCGGTCAGCGGCACGAGGGATCCGCCGATCGAGACGAGGTCCTTCGTCGCGGTGTCGACCTGCAGGTCGAGCTTCGTGAGGGTCGAGCCGTAGTCGTTGCCCTGCAGCACGGGGCGGCCGCCGATCTCGCACGGGTAGCCCTGGTGCGTGTGGCCCGACAGGATCGCGTCGATCTCGGGCGAGGCGTCGCGCACGAGCGCGCCGAACTCGGTCTGCACGTTCGCGATCTGCTCGCACGTCGCGGAGTCGTCGCCCGACACCTCGGCGCCCGAGTGCGACAGCAGGATCGTCACGTCGACCTGATCCTCGATCTCGGCCGCCACGCGGTTCGCGGCCTCGACCTGGTCGCCGAAGTCGAGCGACTCGATGCCGGCGGGCGAGACGAGCGTCTCGGTGTCGGCCGTGATCGTGCCGATGAAGCCGATGCGCACGCCGTCGACCTCGCGGATCGCGTACTCGCTGAGCGCGGGATCCGTCGTGCCCGCGTTGTACACGTTCGCGCCGAGCGCGAGCTCTGCGCCCGAGGTCGCGCCGAATTCCTCGTAGAACGGGATCACGCGGTCGGTGAGGTCTGCGTAGCCCTTGTCGAACTCATGGTTGCCGACGACGCCGACGTCGAGGCCGCCCGTCGCGAGGGCCTCCATGGTCGGCTCGTCCTGCTGGATGAACGACGTGAACGTCGAGGCGCCGATGTTGTCGCCAGCCGACACGAAGAGCGTGTTGGGGTTCTCGGCCTCGAACGCCCGCACGGCGCCGACGAGCCCCGAGGCGCCCGCGAGCCCGCCGGCCGCATCGGCCTCGATGCGGCCGTGGAAGTCGTTGATGCCGACGATCTGGATGTCGGTCGTGTCGCCCTCGGCGGCCGCGAGGGCGGCCTGGGGCGCCAGCAGCAGGCCGCCGACGGTCGCGAGAGCCGCGCCGGCGCCGATGCCGCGAGTCAGGGATGATCGCATTGCAGTCCTTCGTCAGGGAATCGCCCCGGGGTGCGGGGCACGCCTCCCGTCATACCGGATCCGCGTTGGCAGCGCGAGACCCGCCGGTGAACGGCGCGTTAACGGTCGTCGCGCCCCGCGGCGTAGCCGTCGGCGAAGGCCTCGTCGTATCCCTTGCGGAACATGTCGGTTGGGCCCGTGCGCGGGATCGTGCGCGCGCCCGGAAGGTCGAGGGATCCGACGAGGTCGCCGCGGCCGCGGACGACCGCGACGGGGCGTCCCGTCGCCTTGCCCTTCACGAGCTCGGCGGCCGAGCACAGCTCGTCGGCGACGCACGGCAGCGTCACGGCGAGCGGGCGGCCCTGCGTGTCGGTGGATCCGCGCAGATCCTCGAAGACGTGCACGCCCGCCGCGCCGATCGCCTGATCCACCTGCCCGTCGCGCCACGCGCGGCCCAGCGTGTCGCTCACGAGCACGCCGACCGCGACGCCGAAGCGGTCGCGCAGCGCCGCCGCGATCGCGCGCGCCGACGCGTCGGGATCCTCGGGCAGCAGCAGCACCGTGCCCTCGGGGGTGTTCGAGGCGTCGACGCCCGCCGCGGCCGACACGATGCCGAGGCGGTTCTCGACGATGCGCGTCGTGTTCCCCGTCGCGGGGTTCGTGCGCGAGGCGACGACGCGCACCGTCTCGGCCGTGATCGCGTCCTCGCGATCGTCGGCCACGACGAAGCGGCCCTCGGCCTTCGAGACGATCTTGCTCGTCACGACGAGGATGTCGCCGTCCTTGAGCCCGCGCGGCGAGGCCGCGACTGCCTCGCCGATGACGGCGGGAAGGTCGGTCCCCGAGGCGATCTCGCCGATCCCCTCGAGCGCCCAGGCGGCGAGCACGTCAGCGCGAGAAGCGGATCTCGGTGAGCTGCTCGCCGAGGAACGGCTCGGTGCGCTTCGCGCCGTCGATTACGAAGCCGCGCTTCTCGTAGAAGGCGGTGCCGCCGGGGTAGTTCTCGGCGATCCAGCCGTAGAGCGGCTCGCCCTCGTCGACGACCGCGTCGAAGAGCTTGCGGCCGATGCCCTTGCGGTGCCACGTGTCGAGCAGGAAGACGAAGTAGAGCTCGCGCGGCGCGGGCGCGTCGTCATCGCGCGCGGGGCCCGAGGCCGCGAAGCCCACGATCTCGCCGTCGACGAGCGCGGCCGCGTGCCGGTGCTCCGGCCCGCGCTCGGCGTAGTTGCTCCACAGATCGGCCAGGCGCTTGGGCGAGACCGCCTCGAGCGCGGCCTTCGAGATCATGCCGTCGTACGTCTCGTGCCAGACCTGCGCGTGCACCCGGCCCATGGCCCCGGCGTCGACGTCGCGGATGGGGCGGATCAGAACCTCGAGCTGCGTTTCGGTGCCCATGGCGCGAGCATAGGCCGCGACGGCGCACGACGCGAATTCGCTGCAGGCGCCGGCACAACCCGCGTGGCAGAATGCTTGTGGCGTGCTCGTGCGTAGGCGTTCAGTTGCTCCGCCGAGCCAGGAGGACAGCGTCCGCCATTCGTTTCGCGACGAGGAGCGTCAAATGTCCCAGACCGCACACGAGACCACGGCGGCGGAGCGCACGCAGCATCCGCGCCGGTACCTGATGTGCCGTCCCGAGCACTTCACGGTGTCGTATTCGATCAACCCGTGGATGGAGCCGGCGAACCCCACCGACACCTCGCGGGCCGTCGCCCAGTGGCAGGCGCTGTACGACACCTACCTCTCGCTCGGCCACGAGATCGAGCTGATCGACCCGCAGCCCGGCCTGCCCGACATGGTCTACACAGCCAACGGCGGCTTCGTGATCGACGGGATCGCCTACCCGCCCCGCTTCCGGCATGCCGAGCGCCAGGGCGAGGAGCGGTGGTTCGCCGAGTGGTTCCGCGACAACGGCTTCGACGTCGCAGAGCCCCGGTACACGAACGAGGGCGAGGGCGACTTCCTGCTGGCCGGCGACGTGATCCTCGCAGGCCGCGGCTTCCGCTCGACAGACGAGAGCCACCGCGAGCTGGCCGACATCTTCGGCCGCGAGGTCGTGTCGCTGACGCTCGTGGATCCGCGCTTCTATCACCTCGACACGGCGCTCAGCGTGCTGGATCCCGTCGTGGCGGACGGCGTGACGCCGACGATCGCGTACCTCCCCGGCGCCTTCGACGAGCCGAGCCGCAGGATCCTCGAGGAGCGCTTCCCCGACGCGATCCGCGTCGCCGACGCCGACGGCGCCGTCTTCGGCCTGAACTCGGCGAGCGACGGGAAGCACGTGTTCATCTCGCCGCGCGCGACCGGCTTCGAGCGTCAGCTCGCCGAGCGCGGCTACACGCCCGTCACGGTCGACCTGTCCGAGCTGCTGCTCGGCGGCGGCGGCATCAAGTGCTGCACGCTCGAGCTGCGAGGAGGATCCCGATGACCGCCGAACCGCACGTCGCGCGCAACTACGCGCCCCTCGACGTCACGATCGCGACGGCCGACGGCGCCTGGGCCACCGACGTCGAGGGCCGCCGCTACCTCGACATGCTCGCGGGCTACTCGGCCCTGAACTTCGGGCACCGCAACCAGACGCTCGTGAAGGCCGCGACCGACCAGCTGCAGCGGGCGACGCTCACGAGCCGCGCCTTCCGCAGCGACCAGCTCGAGCCGTTCGCCGCGGCGCTCGCCCAGCTGTGCGGCAAGGACCTCGTGCTGCCCATGAACACGGGCGCCGAGGCGGTCGAGACGGGCATCAAGGTCGCCCGCGCGTGGGGCTACCGCGTGAAGGGGATCCCCGAGGACCGCGCGAAGATCGTCGTCGCGCACAACAACTTCCACGGGCGCACCACCACGATCGTCGGATTCAGCAGCGACGAGGAGGCCCGCGCCGACTTCGGGCCCTTCGCCCCCGGATTCACGGCCGTGCCCTTCGGTGACGCCGACGCGATCGAGGCGGCGATCGACGACGACACGGCCGCCGTGCTGCTCGAGCCCATCCAGGGCGAGGCAGGCATCATTGTGCCGCCGGAGGGATACCTCGCCCGCGTGCGCGAGATCACCCGTGAGCGGGGCGTGCTGTTCATCGCCGACGAGATCCAGTCGGGCCTCGGCCGCACCGGCACGACGTTCGCGTGCGACCGCGAGGGCGTCGAGCCTGACCTGTTCCTCCTCGGCAAGGCGCTCGGCGGCGGCATCGTGCCTGTGTCAGCCGTCGTCGCGAACGAGGACGTGCTCGGCGTCATCGAGCCGGGGCAGCACGGATCCACCTTCGGCGGCAACCCGCTCGCCGCGGCGGTCGGCCACGCCGTCGTCGACATGCTCGCGACGGGCGAGTGGCAGGAGCGCGCGAGGCTGCTCGGCGAGCACCTCGCGGGCCGGCTCGAGGCGCTCGTCGGCCACGGCGTCACGGCCGTGCGCACGGTGGGACTCTGGGCGGGCGTCGACATCGACCCGGCGGTCGGCACGGGGCGCGAGGTCGGCGAGCGCCTGCTCGCGCGCGGCGTGCTCGTGAAGGACACGCACGGCCAGACGATCCGCCTGGCCCCGCCGCTCACGATCCGCGCGACGGAGCTCGACTGGGCCGTCGAGCAGCTGGAGGTCGTGCTGGGGCGGTGAGGCGCCCATCGGCGTTTTCTCAGACAACGC
>JAJUIM010000007.1 GCA_029267645.1 Microbacterium sp. | reverse complement strand
GGGCCACATCCAGGAGGTGCGCGGCGCCCGCATCGACTGCGACGCCGACGTGGTGCTGCTCGAGGTCGACCAGACGGGCGCCGCGTGCCACACGGGCACGCGCACGTGCTTCGACGGCGACGAGCGCGACCTGCGTCCCGCCGTCGCGACCGACGGGACGCCCGCGCTGTGACGGACGCCGCCGGAGGCTGGGCCGCGCGCCGCGGGCGGTCTGCGAGCGTCGTCGCGATCCTCGTCGGCGCCGGGGGAGCGCTCATCTCCTCGACGCAGACGTGGGCGAGTGCCGAGGTCGCGAGTGCGCCGATCGCCTCGTCGGGCGCCGACGCGCTGCCGCTGCTGCAGCCGCTCGCACTCGCCGCGCTCGCGCTTTCGCTCGCGCTTGCACTGACGGGCCGCGTCGTGCGCGTGATCCTCGCGGCCGTCGCGCTACTCATCGGCGCGGGGATCGCGGTGCTCTCGATCCCCGTCGCGACGACCGCGCCCGTGTCGGCGGTCGAATCGGTCGTTACCGAGCACACGGGCATCGCGGGCACGGAGTCGGTCGCCGAGGTCATCGGCCCCATCGCGCTCACCGCCTGGCCGTGGATCGGCGTCGCGAGCGCGCTCGTGCTCGCGGCCGGCGGGATCCTCGCGCTCGTGACGGCGCCGCGCTGGCGCCGCGCGGGCCACCGCTACGAGTCAGCGCAGCCGACGTCGCGCGCGCCCGAGCAGGGCCCCCTCGACGCCGTCGACTCGTGGGACGATCTCACGCGCGGCGACGACCCGACGCGCCCCGACTGATCCGGACCGCTGGGGGCGGATCCCCTAGAATCGAAGAGTTCCCGCAGCTTACGAGGAGTACCTCTATGACGAATCCCATCGGCGACCCCGGCCACGGACACTCGCCTGCCGCCTGGACGGCCGTCCTCATCATGCTGGTCGCGCTCGTCGTCGGCACGGTCGCGCTGTTCTTCTCGCAGGTCTGGCTCATCGTCGCGGCCGCCGTGCTCTTCGTCCTGGGGCCGATCGTCGGCTTCATCCTGTCGAAGGCCGGATTCGGCGTCAACGGACCCAAGTACCAGCCCAAGGCCCACTGATGTCGCTCCTCGCCGAGCTCACGGCGGGTGCGGTCGAGGACGCCGAGGCGCGCTGCGCCCGGCGCTCCCTCGCGGAGGTCGAGCGGGCGGCGCGCGAGCGCCCCGACGCGCTCGACGCGACGCGGTTCCTCGCGCGGTCGTCGGCGATCCGCGTGATCGCCGAGGTCAAACGCGCGAGCCCGTCGCGCGGCGACCTGGCCGCGATTCCCGACCCGGCGCACCAGGCCGCGCTCTACGAGCAGGGCGGCGCGAGCGCGATCAGCGTGCTGACCGAGCAGCGGCGCTTCAAGGGATCGCTCGACGACCTCACGAACGTGAAGGATCGCGTCGGCGTCCCCGTGCTGCGCAAGGACTTCATCGCGACGCCCTATCAGGTCGCCGAGGCCCGCGCGGCCGGCGCCGACATGGTGCTGCTCATCGTGGCGGCGCTCGAGTCGCCCCGGCTCGCCGAGCTGTTCGCGCTCATCACCGAGATGGGCATGACGCCCCTCGTCGAGGCGCACTCGGCCGACGAGGTCGCCGCGGCCGCCGATCTCGGCGCGCCGCTCATCGGCGTCAACGCGCGCGACCTCACCGACTTCTCGCTCGACCGCGACCTCTTCGCGCGCCTCGCGCCCGGGATCCCCGAGGGCACGATCCGCATCGCGGAGTCGGCCGTCGCGGTGCCCGACGACGTCGTGCACTACCGCCGCGACGGGGCCGACGCGGTCCTCATCGGCGAGGCGCTCGTGACGGGCGAGCCCGTGCGGGCGCTCGAGAGCTTCATCCAGGCGACGGAAGGCATCTAGATGACCCTGCGCGACCAGCCCGGGCCGTTCTTCGGCGACTTCGGCGGGCGGTTCATGCCCGAGTCGCTCATCGCGGCGATCGACGAGCTCGCCGCCGCGCACACGGAGGCCATGGCCGACCGCGCGTTCCGCGAGGAGCTCGCGACCCTGCTCTCGGAGTACGCGGGCCGCCCCTCGCCGCTCACGGAGGTGCCGCGCTTCGCTGCGCACGCGGGCGGCGCGCGGATCTTCCTCAAGCGCGAGGACCTCAACCACACGGGCAGCCACAAGATCAACAACGTGCTCGGCCAGGCGCTGCTCACGAAGCGCCTCGGCAAGACGCGCGTCATCGCCGAGACGGGTGCCGGCCAGCACGGCGTGGCGACGGCGACGGCCGCCGCCCTGTTCGGCATGGACTGTACCGTGTACATGGGCGAGGTCGACACCGAGCGCCAGGCGCTCAACGTCGCCCGCATGCGGCTGCTCGGCGCAGAGGTCGTCTCGGTGACGACCGGATCTCGCACGCTCAAGGACGCGATCAACGAGGCGTACCGCGACTGGGTCGCGAGCGTCGAGACGACGAACTACATCTTCGGCACGGCGGCGGGCCCGCACCCGTTCCCCGCCATGGTGCGCGACTTCCAGAAGGTGATCTCCGAGGAGGCCCGCGCGCAGCTGCTCGAGAGGACGGGCGCGCTGCCCGACGCCGTCGTCGCCTGCGTCGGCGGCGGCTCGAATGCGATCGGCATGTTCGACGCGTTCATCGACGATGAGGACGTGCGCCTCATCGGCGTCGAGGCCGCGGGCGACGGCATCGACACCCCGCGCCACGCCGCGTCGATCGAGCGCGGCAGGCCGGGCATCCTGCACGGCGCGCGCACCTTCATCCTCATGGACGACGACGGCCAGACGATCGAGTCGCACTCGATCTCGGCGGGCCTCGACTACCCGGGCGTCGGGCCCGAGCACGCGTGGCTCGCCGCGACGGGTCGCGCGACCTACGTGCCCGCGACCGACGACGAGGCGATGCAGGCGCTGCGGCTCCTGACCGAGACCGAGGGCATCATCCCCGCGATCGAGTCGGCGCACGCGCTCGCGGGCGCCCTCCGCCTCGGTCGCGAGCTCGGCCCCGACGCCACGATCGCGGTGAGCCTGTCGGGCCGCGGCGACAAGGACATGGACACGGCCGCGAGGTACTTCGGCCTCTACGACGAGGGAGCAGGCGAGTGACGTCACGCGTCGCAGAGGCGATCGACCGCGCGAACGCCGAGGGCCGGGCGGCCTTCGTCGGCTACCTGCCGGCGGGCTTCCCCGACATCGAGGGATCCATCGAGGCGGCCGTCGCGCTCGCGGAGAACGGCGCCGACGTCATCGAGCTCGGCCCGCCGTACTCGGATCCCGTCATGGACGGCCCCATCATCCAGGAGGCCACGCACGCGGCGCTCGAGGCGGGCTTCACGACGGCCGACCTCTTCACGGTCATCCGCGAGGTCACAGCCCGCACCGAGGTGCCCGTGCTCGTCATGACCTACTGGAACCTCGTGGTCCAGCACGGCGTCGACCGGTACGCGCGCGATCTGCGCGAGGCCGGGGGAGCGGGCCTGATCACGCCCGACATCACGCCCGACGCCGCCGACGACTGGATCGCGGCCTCCGAGCGCGAGGGGCTCGACCGCGTGTTCCTCGCGGCGCCGACGTCGTCGGACGAGCGGCTCGCCCTCATCGCGCGCTCGTCGCGCGGTTTCGTCTACACGGTCTCAACGATGGGCATCACGGGCGAGCGCGCGCAGCTCGACGCGGCCGCGCGATCCGTCGTGGAGCGTCTCCGCGCGGCAGGTGCGGAGCGCGCGTGCGTCGGCATCGGCGTCACGACGGCGGATCACGTCGCGAGCATCGCGGAGTACGCCGACGGCGCGATCGTCGGCACGGCGCTCGTCCGAGCGCTGCGCGACGGCGGGGTGGACGGCCTCGCGGCCAAGGCGCGCGAGCTGTCGGCCGGTGCGCGCCGCTCATGATCCTCTGACCGGGCACAACGAAGAAAGCTCTACACTTTCCCCATCATGGCGTCTCTGACTGCGCTCCCCGCGAGCATCCCCAGCCCTCCCGTGTCCAGCTTCACGTTCGGGGGCGAGTGGACGATCGGATCGTTCACGTTCGGACCGTTCACGATCCACATCTACGCGCTCTGCATCCTCGTCGGCATCGTCGTCGCGACCCTCATGACACACCGCCGGCTCACGAAGCGCGGCGGTGAGCCCTGGGTCGTCATCGACATCGGCCTGCCGGCCGTGATCCTCGCGTTCATCGGGGCGCGCGCCTTCCACGTCGTGACGCACTGGGGCTTCTACTTCTCGGGCGGCCGGGAATGGTGGAACCCGTTCGTCCAGGACGCCGTGTGGAACATCTGGGACGGCGGCATCGCGATCTTCGGCGCGCTGCTCGGCGGCGCGCTCGGCGCGTGGATCGGCTGCCGCTGGACGGGGATCCGCTTCCTGTCCTTCGCCGATGCCATCGCACCGGGTCTCATCCTCGCGCAGGCGCTCGGCCGCTTCGGCAACTGGTTCAACCAGGAGCTCTTCGGCCTGCCGACCGACCTGCCGTGGGGCCTCGAGATCGATCCCGGCAACGCCGCGATCCCCGCGGGGCTGCCCGAGGGCACGCTGTTCCACCCCACCTTCCTCTACGAGGTCATCTGGAACGCGCTCGGCGCCGTCGTGCTGCTGTGGCTCGGCCGCAGCGTCGCGATGCAGTGGGGCCGCCTCTTCGCCGTCTACCTCATCTGGTACGGCGCGGGCCGCATCGTGTGGGAGTCGATCCGCATCGACCCGAGCCAGGTCTTCTTCGGCCTGCGCACGAACGTCTGGGCGGCCATCGCCGCCGTCGTGCTCGGCATCGTCATCCTCATCGTGCAGCGCCGCCACACGGGCGCGGTCCCGTCGGTGTACCGCCCCGGGCGTCAGCGGGCCGACGAGAAGGCGCTACACTCGACCGAGGACGACTTCGTCGACGTCAGCGAACCGGCTGGCCGCGAAGCGACCGCACAGCCGTCGCCACAAGCAACGTCGTGATGCACTGATCTCTCTGCTGTCCTTTCGGAAAGGGCACGAGGACTCATCGCGCGGTAGAACGACGGCTCACCCTTGGGCCGACGCCGCCCCAGCGAAGTTCGCGTGACCCCGACCGAAGGACAACAGATCGATGTACTTCCAGCCCCCGTACGGCGCCAGCGGCGCCTACCCCCCGCAGCAGGGCATGTACAACCCGCGTTTCGAGAAGGACGCGTGCGGCCTCGCGATGGTCGCGACGCTTCGCGGCGAAGCCGGGCATGACATCGTTGCCCTGGCGCTCGAGGCCCTGCGCAACCTCGAACACCGGGGCGCGGTCGGGTCGGATGCGGGCACCGGCGACGGCGCGGGCATCCTCACGCAGATGCCCGACGCCTTCCTGCGCGAGGCCGTCGGCTTCGCTCTCCCTCCCGTCGGCGAGTACGCGGCCGGCATGGTCTTCCTTCCGCAGGATGACGACGCTCGAACGCAGCAGAAACGCGAGATCGAGCAGATCGCCCTGTCGGAGAACCTCCACATCCTCGGCTGGCGCACGGTGCCCACGGCCCCCGAGCACCTCGGCCGCCTCGCGCGCGAGGCGCAGCCCGCGATCGAGCAGGTCTTCGTCGCCAGCGCGCAGGCCGGCCATCAGGCACCGCTCCAGGGCATCGCCCTCGACCGCCGCGCCTACCGGCTGCGCAAGCGGGCGCAGCACGAGCTCAACGCCTACTTCGTCTCGCTCTCGAGCCGCACGCTCGGCTACAAGGGCATGGTGACGACGCTGCAGCTCGAGCCCTTCTACCTCGACCTGCAGGACGAGCGCTTCGCGACCGAGCTCGCGGTCGTGCACTCCCGCTACTCGACCAACACGTTCCCGTCGTGGCCGCTCGCGCAGCCCCTGCGCATGCTCGCCCACAACGGCGAGATCAACACGGTGGGCGGCAACCGCAATTGGATGCGCGCGCGCCAGTCGCAGCTGTCGAGCGAGCTGCTCGGCGACATGGCGCCGCTGCTGCCCATCTGCTCCGACGACGAGTCCGACTCGGCCTCGTTCGACGAGACGCTCGAGCTGCTGACGCTCGGCGGCCGCTCGCTGCCGCACGCGCTGCTCATGATGGTGCCCGAGGCGTACGAGAAGAAGGCGGGTCTCGACGCCGACCTGCGCGCCTTCTACGAGTACCACGCGGGCATCATGGAGCCGTGGGACGGCCCCGCAGCCCTGCTCGCGACCGACGGCACGCAGGTGTGCGCGACTCTCGACCGCAACGGACTGCGCCCGGGCCGCTGGACCGTCACGACCGACGGCCTCGTCGTCATCGGATCCGAGACGGGCGTGCTCGAGTTCGAGCCCGAGCGCATCGCGCGCCGCGGCCGCCTGCGCCCCGGCACGATGTTCGTCGTCGACACGGCGGAGGGGCGCATCCGCTCCGACGCCGAGGTCAAGCGCGAGCTCGCCGAGATGGAGCCCTGGCAGGAGTGGCTCGACGGCGGCACGGTCCGTCTCGCTGACCTGCCCGAGCGCGAGCACCTCGTGCACCCCGTCGCGTCGATCCGCCGTCGCCAGCGCACGTTCGGCTACACGGAGGAGGAACTGAAGATCCTCATCGGCCCCATGGGCCGCACGGGCGCCGAGCCGATCGGCGCCATGGGATCCGACACCCCCATCGCGGCGCTCAGCAAGCGCCCGCGCCTGCTGTTCGACTACTTCGTGCAGCAGTTCGCGCAGGTGACGAACCCGCCGCTCGACTCGATCCGCGAGGAGGTCGTGACGAGCCTGACGCAGAACCTCGGGCCCGAGGCGAACCTGCTGACGTCGGGCCCGCAGCACGCACGCTCGGTCGTGCTCGACTTCCCCGTCATCGACAACGATGAGCTCGCGAAGATCCAGCACATCGATCAGGCGCTGCCCGGCCGCACGGCCGTGACGATCTCGGCGCTGTACCGCGTCTCGGCGGGCGAGGCCGGCATGGCCAAGCGCCTCGAGCGCATGTGCGCCGACGCCGACCGCGCGATCGAGGACGGCGCGGAGATCATCGTCCTGAGCGACCGCGACTCGAACCAGGACCTCGCGCCGATCCCGTCGCTGCTCGCCGTCTCGGCGGTGCACCACCACCTCATCCGCCAGTCGACCCGCATGAAGGTCGGCCTCGTGGTCGAGGCGGGCGACGTGCGCGAGGTGCACCACGTCGCGACCCTGCTGGGCTTCGGCGCGACGGCCGTGAACCCGTACCTCGCGATGGAGTCGGCCGAGCACCTCGTGCGCAGCGGATCCGTCACGGGCGTCGAGCCCGAGCAGGCCGTGAAGAACCTCATCTACGCGCTCGGCAAGGGCGTGCTGAAGATCATGTCGAAGATCGGCATCTCGACCGTGTCGTCGTACACGGGCGCGCAGGTGTTCGAGGCCGTCGGCCTCGCGCCCGATTTCGTCGAGGCGTACTTCGAGGGCACCGAGACGAAGATCGCGGGCGTCGGCCTCGACGTCATCGCGGCCGAGACGGCCGCGCGCCACGCGTTCGCCTACCCCGAGGACCGGGCGCCCCGCGCGCACGAGCGCCTCTGGACGGGCGGCGAGTACCAGTGGCGCCGCGACGGATCCGCGCACCTGTTCAACCCCGAGACGATCTTCCGGCTGCAGCACTCGACGCGCACGCGGCGCTACGACATCTTCCGGCAGTACACGAAGCTCGTCGACGACCAGGCGGCCGAGCTGAAGACGCTGCGCGGGCTGTTCGAGTTCAAGGAGGGCGTGCGGCCGGCGATCCCGATCGACGAGGTCGAGCCCGTCTCCTCGATCGTCAAGCGCTTCTCGACGGGCGCCATGAGCTACGGCTCGATCTCGCGCGAGGCGCACGAAACGCTCGCGATCGCGATGAACCGCCTCGGCGCGAAGTCGAACACGGGCGAGGGCGGCGAGGACGTCGAGCGCCTGCTCGACCCCGAGCGGCGCAGCGCGATCAAGCAGGTCGCATCGGGCCGCTTCGGCGTCACGAGCATGTACCTCACGCACGCCGACGACATCCAGATCAAGCTCGCCCAGGGCGCCAAGCCGGGCGAGGGCGGTCAGCTGCCGCCGGGCAAGGTGTACCCGTGGGTCGCGCGCACGCGCCACTCGACGCCGGGCGTCGGGCTCATCTCGCCGCCGCCGCACCACGACATCTACTCGATCGAGGATCTCAAGCAGCTCATCTTCGACCTCAAGCGGGCGAACCCGAGCGCGCGGATCCACACGAAGCTCGTCAGCCAGTCGGGCATCGGCGCGGTCGCCGCGGGCGTCGCGAAGGCGCTGAGCGACGTGATCCTCGTGTCGGGCCACGACGGCGGCACGGGCGCGAGCCCGCTGAACTCGCTGAAGCACGCGGGCACGCCGTGGGAGCTCGGCCTCGCCGAGACGCAGCAGACGCTCATGCTCAACGGCATGCGCGACCGCGTCGTCGTGCAGGCAGACGGCCAGCTCAAGACGGGCCGCGACGTCGTGATCGCGGCGCTGCTCGGCGCCGAGGAGTTCGGCTTCGCGACGGCGCCCCTCGTCGTCGAGGGCTGCATCATGATGCGCGTGTGCCACCTCGACACCTGCCCCGTGGGCGTCGCGACGCAGAACCCCGTGCTGCGCTCGCGGTTCCAGGGCCAGGCCGACCACGTCGTGAACTTCATGGAGTTCATCGCGCAGGAGGTGCGCGAGTACCTCGCGCAGCTCGGCTTCCGATCGATCGACGAGGCCGTGGGCCACGTCGAGGCCCTCGACGTCAACCGGGCGATCGAGCACTGGAAGGCCGACGGCCTCGACCTGTCGCCGATCCTCGACGGACCGGCGTTCGCCGAGAACGAGCCCAGGGCCAACCGCCGCGGCCAGAACCACGAGCTCGAGGAGCACTTCGACGTCGAGCTGATCCGCCGCGCGCGCCACGTCATCGACGAGGGCGGCGACATCCGCGTCGCGCTGCCCGTGCGCAACACCGCGCGCGCGGTCGGCACGATGCTCGGCCACGAGGTCACGAAGGTGCACGGCGAGCACGGCATGACGTCGGGCTCGATCCAGGTCGACCTCACGGGGTCGTCCGGACAGTCGTTCGGCGCCTTCCTGCCGGGCGGCATCGCGCTGCGCCTCACGGGCGACGCGAACGACTACGTCGGCAAGGGCCTCTCGGGCGGCCGCATCGTCGTGCGCCCGCCGGAGGACGCGTCGTTCCGCGCCGACGAGAACGTCATCGCGGGCAACGTCATCGGCTACGGCGCGACGCAGGGATCCATGTTCCTCGCGGGCGTCGTCGGCGAGCGGTTCCTCGTGCGCAACTCCGGCGCGACGGCCGTCGTCGAGGGCGTGGGCGACCACGCGCTCGAGTACATGACGGGCGGCCTCGCAGTGATCCTCGGCGAGACGGGCCGCAACCTCGGCGCCGGCATGTCGGGCGGCACGGCGTACGTGTACCGCCTCGAACGCGACCGGGTCAACGCGCAGGCGCTCGCCTCCGGTGAGCTCACGGTCGGCGAGCTCGACTCGGCCGACCGCGAGATCCTGCGCGACGTGCTCAAGCGGCACGTGACCGAAACGGGTTCCGAGCGGGGCCGCGCCCTGCTCGAGGACTTCGAGACCGAGGCGGCGAACTTCGTGCGGGTGCTCCCGCGCGACTACGCCGCCGTGCTGAAGACGCGCCAGGACGCCGCCGACGAGGGGCTCGACCCCGACGGCGACGTCGTCTGGAACCGGATCCTGGAGGTGACCGGTGGCTGATCCCAAGGGCTTTCTCAAGGTGACCGAGCGGGAACTCCCCGCTCGTCGCCCCGTCCCCGTTCGCATCCTCGACTGGAAGGAGGTGTACGAGCCGGGCGACAAGGCGGTGCTGACCCGCCAGGCCGGCCGCTGCATGGACTGCGGCGTGCCGTTCTGCCACCAGGGCTGCCCGCTCGGAAACCTCATCCCCGAGTGGAACGACCTCACGTGGAAGGGCGAGGGGCGCGCGGCGATCGACCGCCTGCACGCCACGAACAACTTCCCCGAGTTCACGGGCCGCCTGTGCCCCGCACCCTGCGAGAGCGCCTGCGTGCTCGGCATCAACCAGCCGGCCGTCACGATCAAGCAGGTCGAGGTGTCGATCATCGACGAGGCCATGGCGAACGGCTGGGTCGAGCCGAAGCTCCCGACGCGCCTCACGGGCAAGACGGTCGCGGTCGTCGGATCCGGCCCCGCAGGCCTCGCGGCCGCGCAGCAGCTGACGCGCGCGGGCCACACGGTCGCCGTGTACGAGCGCGACGACCGCATCGGCGGCCTGCTGCGGTACGGCATCCCCGACTTCAAGATGGAGAAGCAGCACCTCGAGGCCCGCCTCACGCAGATGCGCGAGGAGGGCACGCGGTTCCGCGCCGGCGTCACGATCGGCGAGGACATCACGTGGGACGAGCTGCGCCAGCGCTACGACGCCGTCGTGGTCGCGACGGGCGCGACCGTGCCGCGCGACCTGCCGATCCCGGGCCGCGACCTCGCGGGCGTCCACTTCGCGATGGACTACCTCGTCGAGTCGAACCGCGCGGTCGCGGGCGACGACGTCCCCGGCCAGATCACGGCCGACGGCAAGCATGTCGTCGTCATCGGCGGCGGCGACACGGGCGCCGACTGCATCGGCACGGCGCACCGCCAGGGCGCCCTGAGCGTGACGAACCTCGCGATCGGGCGCCGCCCGGGCGACGCACGGCCCGACCACCAGCCGTGGCCGACGCATCCGACGGTGTTCGAGGTCTCGAGCGCGCACGAGGAGGGCGGCGAGCGCCGCTTCCTCGCGTCGACCGTCGAGTTCCTGCGCGACGACCGCGGGCACGTCCGCGCGCTGCGCGTCGCGGAGACCGAGTACGTCGACGGCGGGCGCCGCCCCAAGGCGGGCACCGAGCACGAGATCCCCGCCGACCTCGTCCTCATCGCCATGGGCTTCACGGGCCCCGAGCGCGACGCGCTCGAGCAGCAGCTCGGCACGCGCTTCACCGATCGCGGCGTCGTCGAGCGCGGCGACCGCTACGAGACGTCGGATCCCGGCGTGTTCGTCGCGGGCGACGCGGGCCGCGGCCAGTCGCTCATCGTCTGGGCGATCGCGGAGGGCCGCGCGGCGGCCGCGCACGTCGACGAGTACCTGATGGGGGAGACGTTCCTCCCCGCGCCCGTGCGGCCGACCGACGTCGGCATGCACGTGTGATCGCTCCGGGCGGCGACGCGGCGCCTGCCGTCGCGTCGCCGCCCCGTATGCGCGTAGTCTGAGGGGAGCGCTCGGGCACGATCCGACCCGCCGGGCACGTGCGGTGCCGCTGAGGTCGGGCGAGCGCAACTCCATACCCACGGGCAGGCATGCCCAGCAGTGCGGAAGGCATTTCTGTGAGACGAGCCAAGATCGTCGCGACCCTCGGGCCGGCGACCTCGACCAAGGAGACCGTCCGGGATCTGATCGACGCGGGACTCGATGTCGCGCGATTCAATCTGAGCCACGGCGACTACTCCGTCCACGACAACAACTTCGCGAATGTGCGCGGCGCGGCCGAGGAGGCGGGACGCCCCGTCGCGATCCTCGCCGACCTACAGGGCCCGAAGATCCGGCTCGCGACGTTCGCCGACGGACCCCACGTCCTCGCCCCCGGCGACATCTTCAAGATCACGGTCGAGGACGTCGTCGGCACCAAGGAGATCGTGGGGACCACCTACAAGGGCCTCGCGGGCGACGTCGCCCCCGGCGACTTCCTCCTGATCGACGACGGCAAGGTCCGCGTCAAGGTGCTCGAGACCGACGGCACGACCGTGACGACCGAGGTCGTCGTGGGCGGCCCCGTCAGCAACAACAAGGGCATCAACCTCCCGGGCGTCGCCGTCAACGTGCCGGCACTGACCGAGAAGGACGAGGCCGACCTGCGGTGGGCGCTCCGCAAGGGCGCCGACATCATCGCGCTGTCGTTCGTGCGCAGCGCGAAGGACGTGCAGCGCGCCCACGTGATCATGGCCGAGGAGGAGCGCCGCGTTCCGATCATCGCGAAGATCGAGAAGCCGCAGGCGGTCGAGGTCCTCGAGGAGATCGTCGAGGCCTTCGACGGCATCATGGTCGCCCGCGGCGACCTCGGTGTCGAGCTGCCGCTCGAGGCCGTGCCGATCGTGCAGAAGCAGGCCATCGGGATCGCCCGCCGCCTCGCCAAGCCGGTCATCGTCGCGACGCAGATGCTCGAGTCGATGATCCAGAACCCTGTCCCGACGCGCGCCGAGACGAGCGACGTCGCGAACGCCGTCCTCGACGGCGCCGACGCGGTCATGCTGTCGGGCGAGACGAGCGTGGGCGCGTACCCCGCGATCACGGTTCAGACCATGGCGCGCATCGTCGAGTCGACCGAGGACCACGGCCTCGAGCGCATTGAGGCCCTGAGCTCGAAGCCCCGCACGCAGGGCGGCGCGCTCACGGTCGCGGCCGTCGAGGTTGCCGACTTCGTCGAGGCGAAGTTCCTCTGCATCTTCACGCAGACGGGCGACTCGGCGCGCCGCATGTCGCGCCTGCGCCCCTCGCGCCCCATGATCGCGTTCACGATCGAGGAGGAGGTGCGCCGGCGCATGCAGCTCACGTGGGGCATCCGCTCCGCCATCGTCGAGCCGGTCGAGCACACCGACCGCATGTTCCTGCAGGTCGACGAGCACCTGCTGTCGAACGACCTCGCGCGCGTCGGCGACAAGGTCATCGTGATCTCGGGATCCCCTCCCGGAATCGCGGGATCGACGAACGACCTGCGCGTGCACCGCGTGGGCGACGCGATCCACGGCGCGGCGCCCGCCTACAAGGCGTAGCCTCGTCGCGGCGGTCCCGCCCAGGGGCCGCCGCTCGAGCCGATGTGGCGGAATGGCAGACGCGGCGCACTCAAAATGCGCTGTCCGCGAGGGCGTGTGGGTTCGAGTCCCACCATCGGCACACGGATCGTCGGCACCCGTCTTGGGAGTCGCTGATGATCGAAGACGGAACCCGGTCATAGGATGGAACACGTGAGCGAAGAGCAGAACGAGAACACCGAGCCGGCACCGCGGCGCGTCGTGGTCGCAGAGGACGAGTCCCTCATCCGCATGGACATCGTCGAGATCCTGCGCGACAACGGCTATGAGGTCGTCGGCGAGGCCGGCGACGGCGAGACGGCCGTGCAGCTCGCGACCGAGCTGCGACCCGACCTCGTGGTGATGGACGTGAAGATGCCCCAGCTCGACGGCATCTCGGCGGCCGAGCAGCTCAGCCGCGACAACATCGCGCCCGTCGTGCTGCTCACGGCCTTCAGCCAGAAGGAGCTGGTCGAGCGGGCGACCGAGGCGGGCGCGCTCGCGTACGTCGTCAAGCCCTTCACGCCGAACGACCTGCTGCCCGCGATCGAGATCGCGCTGGCGCGTCACGAGCAGATCATCACGCTCGAGGCCGAGGTCGCCGACATGGTCGAGCGCTTCGAGACCCGCAAGCTCGTCGACCGGGCCAAGGGCCTGCTCAACGAGAAGATGGGCCTCAGCGAGCCCGAGGCGTTCCGCTGGATCCAGAAGGCCTCCATGGACCGCCGCCTGACGATGCAGGACGTCGCGAAGGCGATCATCGAGCAGCTCTCGCCCAAGAAGGGCTGAACACCCAGAACTCGCGAACGGCGGCTCCCGCAGGGGAGCCGCCGTTCGTCGTCGCGGTCCGCTACGCCTGCTTGATGAGGTTCGTGATGCGCACGGTCGAGCAGCGCCTGCCGCGCTCGTCGGTCACGACGATCTCGTGCACCGTGAGGGTGCGCCCGAGGTGGATCGCGGTGCAGGTGCCGGTCACGATGCCGCTCGTGGCCGACGACGTGTGCGTCGCGTTGATGTCGACGCCGACGGCGAGTCGGCCGGGACCGGCGTGATAGTTCGCGGCCATGGATCCGAGCGACTCGCCGAGCACGACGTAGGCGCCGCCGTGCAGGAGGCCGACGGGCTGCGTGTTGCCCTCGACGGGCATCGTCGCGACAGAGCGCTCGGCCGACAGCTCCTGGAACTCGATTCCCATGCGCTCGGCGAGCACGCCGATTCCGCGGTCTGCGAGCCAGTCGAGCCCTGTGCTGTCGTCGGTCATCTCTCGGATCCTTCCGGCGCTCGGCCATCGAAAGTCAGTGGTGCCGCATACCCTGGAGGGGTGACGAACTCCACGAAGCCTACTCTGCTCGTCGTCGACGGCCATTCGCTGGCCTTCCGGGCCTTCTTCGCGCTGCCGGTCGACTCCTTCCAGAACAAGGAGGGCCAGCACACCAACGGCATCCACGGCTTCCTGTCGATGTTCCTCTCGCTGCTCCGCAACGAGCAGCCCTCGCACGTCGCCGTCGCCTTCGACGTCTCCGACCACACCTTCCGGAAGGAGGAGTACCCCGACTACAAGGAGGGGCGGCAGGAGACCCCCGCCGAGTTCAAGGGGCAGATCCCGCTGCTGAAGCAGGCGCTCGAGGCCATGAACATCACGGTGCTCGAGAAGGACGGCTTCGAGGCCGACGACATCCTCGCGACGCTCGCCCGCCGCGGCGTCGAGGCCGGCTACGACGTGCTCGTCTGCTCGGGCGACCGCGATGCGATCCAGCTCGTGACCGACCGCGTCACGCTCCTGTACCCGTCGGTGCAGGGCGTGTCGAAGCTCAAGCGCTACGACCCGGCGACGGTCAAAGAGCGATACGGCGTGCCGCCCGAGCAGTACCCCGACATCGCGGCGCTCGTGGGCGAGAAGGCCGACAACCTGCCGGGCGTGCCGAAGGTGGGCGAGAAGACCGCCGTCAAGTGGCTCACGCAGTTCGGCTCGCTCGACGCCGTGCTCGACGGCGCCGACACGATCAAGGGCGTCGTGGGGCAGAACCTCCGCGACCACATCGATGACGTGCGCCGCAACCGCCGCCTCAACCGCCTGCTCGACGACATCGACGTGCCGGTCGCGCTCGACGACCTCGCGGTCGGCGCGGCGGACGAGAAGGCCGTGCGCGACGTCTTCTCGCAGCTCGAGTTCCGCACGCTCCTGAAGCGCGTCTTCGAGACGATGGGCGGCGGCGAGGAGGCGGAGCGCGACCCGCAGCAGGCCGCGCCCGAGCCCCAGCGCGTCGACGCCGCCGCGGCCGCGGCGTGGCTCGCGGATCGCGCCGGCTCGGTCGGCGTCACGGTCGAGATGGCCGACGCGCTGCCGGCGCGCCTCGGCTTCGCCGCGGAGGACGCCGCGATCGAGGTCGAGTGGGCAGACGGCGCGGCAGACGCGCTCGGCGCCTGGTTCGCGTCCGACGCCCGCAAGGCGATGTGCGATGCGAAGGTGCAGATCAAGGCGCTCCGCCGCGCGGGCGTCGAGGTGCGCGCGCTCGGGGTCGACGCGCTCATCGCGGGCTGGATCGCGCGCCCGTCGTTCCCCGACAAGACGCTCGGCCACCTCGTCGACCGGTACCTGGGGGAGCGGCTGCCCGAGGCCGACCCGGCGCAGCTCGTGCCCGAGGACGACGGGGCGAGCGCGGGCCAGCTCGCGTGGTACACGCTGCGCGTCTCTGCGGCCGTCGAGGACGCCCTGCGCGAGCGCGAACGCGAGGTGCTCTCGAACATCGAGATGCCCACGCTGCTCGCGCTCGCAGACATGGAGCTCGCGGGCGTCGCCGTCTCACACGAGAAGCTGTCGTCGTTCTCCGCCGAGCTGGGCGAGCGCGCGG
This sequence comes from Microbacterium sp., assembly GCA_029267645.1. Taxonomy (GTDB): domain Bacteria; phylum Actinomycetota; class Actinomycetes; order Actinomycetales; family Microbacteriaceae; genus Microbacterium. Next base: position 2,807 of record JAJUIM010000007.1, on the reverse strand, counting down.
CCGCGATCGCGCAGCAGGCGTACGCCGAGATCGGGCACGAGGTCAATCTCGGCTCGCCCAAGCAGCTGCAGCAGGTGCTCTTCGAGGAGCTCGAGCTGCCGAAGACCCGCAAGACGAAGACGGGCTACACGACCGACGCCAGCGCCCTCGCCGAGCTGCAGGTCAAGGCACCCCACCCGTTCCTCGGCCAGCTGCTCGCGCATCGCGAAGCGACGAAGCTCAAGCAGATCATCGACGGCCTCGACCTCGCGATCGCCGACGACGGCCGCGTGCACACGACGTACCTGCAGACGGGCAGCCAGACCGGTCGCCTCTCGAGCACCGACCCCAACCTGCAGAACATTCCGGTCCGCACCGAGGAGTCGCGCCGCATCCGCTCGGCGTTCGAGGTCGGCGAGGGCTACGAGACGCTGCTCACCGCCGACTACTCGCAGATCGAGATGCGCATCATGGCGCATCTGTCGGGCGACCCGGGGCTCGTGAAGGCCTTCAACGACGGCGAGGACCTCCACCGGTTCGTCGGCGCGCAGGTGTTCGGCGTGGCGCCCGAGGACGTCACGAGCGAGATGCGCAGCAAGGTCAAGGCGATGTCGTACGGCCTCGTCTACGGTCTGTCGGCCTTCGGGCTGGCGAAGCAGCTGGGCATCGAGCAGAAGGAGGCCAAGCAGCTCATGCTCGGCTACTTCGAGCGCTTCGGCGCCGTGCGCGACTACCTGCGCGCCTCGGTCGAGAAGGCGCGAGAAGACGGCTACACCGAGACGATCTTCGGCCGCCGCCGCCCGTTCCCCGACCTCACGAGCCCCAACCGCGTGCTGCGCGAGAACGCCGAGCGCGCGGCGCTCAACGCCCCGATCCAGGGTACCGCCGCCGACATCATGAAGATCGCGCTGTTCGGCATCCACGACGACCTCAGGCCGCTGCGCTCGCGCCTGCTGCTGCAGATCCACGACGAGGTCGTGGTCGAGGTCGCCGAGGGCGAGTGGAGCGCGGTCGAGGAGGTCGTGCGGCGGCGCATGGGCGAGGCGGCCGAGCTCTCGGTGCCGCTGTCGGTGCAGGTGGGCCACGGCGCCGACTGGAACGAGGCCGCGCACTGATCGCTCGATTCGACGGGGCTTCACCTGCCGATAACCTGGGGGCGATGGATCAAAACACGCGCCCCCAGTCCCTGATCGACTCCCTGGCGGAAGAGTGGGTCGACACGGTCGTCGAGCTGATGCCGACGACCGGCACCTACCTCGGCCGCGTCGAGGTGAACGACCGCTACGGCGACTACGGGCCCGACGGCAACGCGGCGTACGCCGCGGCGGCGCGCTCGGTGCTCGAGCGCCTCGAGCGCCTCGAGCCGGTCGACGACGTGGATCGCGTGACGAAGACCGACCTGGCGCGCGAGCTGCGGCTGGATCTCGAGCTCGACGCGGCACAGTGGCACCTGCGCGACGTCAACGTGCTCGCGAGCCCCTCGCAGGACATCCGCCAGGCCTACGACCTCATGCCGACCGACACGGAGGAGGACTGGTCGCGGTTCGCCCGCCGGCTCGCGGCCGTTCCCGACGCGCTCGACGGCTACATGGCGACGCTGCGGGAGGGCATCCAACAGGGTGTCGTGCCGGCCGTGCGGCAGGTGCACGAGGTCGCCGAGCAGGCGCGCGGCTACGCGCTGCCGGGCGGCTTCTTCGACCAGCTCGTCGACGGCGTCGCCTCGGGCGACGATCGCCTGCCTGCGGCGCTGCGCCGCGACCTTTCGTCCGGCGCCGACGCGGCCCGCAGCGCCTACGGGCGACTCGCACGGTTCCTCGACGGCGTGCTCGCGCCTCGCGCGAGCGACGACGACGCGGTGGGGCGCGAGCTGTATACGGTGCACTCGCGCCGCTTCCTCGGCGCCGAGGTCGACCTCGACGAGACGTACGAGTGGGGGCTCGAGGAGCTCGCCCGCGTGCGCGCCGAGCAGGAGCAGGTCGCGCGCGAGGTGCTGCCGGGGGCGTCCGTCGAAGAGGCCGTCGCCTTCCTCGAGCGCGACGGCACGCGCAAGCTCGTCGGCACGGAGGCCCTGCGCGCATGGATGCAGGAGACGGCCGACGCCGCCGTCGCTGCGCTCGGCGAGACGCACTTCGACATTCCCGAGCCCGTGCGCCGCATCGAGTGCATGATCGCGCCGACGACGTCGGGCGAGATCTACTACACGGCGCCGAGCGACGACTTCTCACGTCCCGGCCGCATGTGGTGGTCGGTGCCCGAGGGCGTCGGCGCATTCGACACGTGGCGCGAGCTCACGACCGTGTACCACGAGGGCGTTCCGGGCCACCACCTGCAGGTCGGCCAGGCCGTGTACAACCGCACGCAGCTCAACAGCTGGCGCCGCCTGCTCGCCGGCACGTCGGGCCACGCAGAGGGGTGGGCGCTGTACGCCGAGCGGCTCATGGAGGAACTCGGCTACCTCGACGACCCGGCCGCACGGCTCGGCATGCTCGACGGGCAGCGCATGCGCGCGGCCCGCGTCGTGCTCGACATCGGCGTGCACCTCGGCAAGCGCAGGCCCGACAGCTACCAGAAGTGGGACGCCGACTACGCGCTCGACTTCATGCGCCGCAACGTCAACATGGCCGACGAGTTCGTCGTGTTCGAGGTCAACCGCTACCTCGGCTGGCCCGGCCAGGCGCCCTCGTACAAGGTGGGGCAGCGCATCTGGGAGCAGCTGCGCGACGAGGTAGCCCGCCGCGAGGGCGAGCGGTTCTCGATGAAGCAGTTCCACCGCCGCGCGCTCGACCTCGGCGGCGTCGGGCTCGACACGCTGCGGGAGGCGCTGCTCG
>JAJUIM010000349.1 GCA_029267645.1 Microbacterium sp. | reverse complement strand
GAGGACGGGCCGTGGACGTTCGCGTACACCGACGGCGAGGGCCCCGAGACGCAGACGGACGGCCAGGCGCGGCTCTCGGCGCTCCGCGACAGGCTCGTCGAGGAGGGCGCGCCCGACGTCGACGTCGACGCCGTGATGGGCGCGCTGGACGAACCGTCGGGGCTCGCCGCGCCCTCGGCGCGCTACGTCGTCGCGCGCGGCGGCGAGGTCGTCTTCGACGCCGCATATCCGGGCGAGCGCAGGGGCGCAGCGCTCGCGGGCCACGACTCGGTCCCGCCCGTGCTGCCCGTGCTGCGCCACGCGGGCGACGAGCTGCACTGCCTCGTCGTCGAGGCGAGCCGCGGCGGCGCGACCCTCCGGTGGGCCCGCGTCGGCGGCCGCGCGGCGCGGATCGGCGACGTCGAGGGGTCTGCCGACTACCTCACGAAGGTGCAGACGGGCGGCCTGTCGCACGCCCGCTTCCAGCGGTCCGCCGAGGAGGCGTGGAAGCTCAACCAGCGCGAGGTCGCGGGCGAGGTCGATCGGCTCGTGCGCGAGCGCCGCCCCGCCTTCGTCGTCGTCGCGGGCGACGTGCGCGCCCGGCAGCTGCTGTGGGATGACCTCGAGGAGGGCACACGCGAGCTCGTCGTCGAGGTCGACGCGCACACGCGCGCGGCCGGATCCGACGACGCCGTCGACGAGGCGATCGAGGAGGAGGCCGAGCTGCGCCGCGAGCGGGAGGCCGCCGAGGCGAAGGACCTCGCCTCGGCCGGTCGAGGCCGGCGCGGCGCCCGCGGCGTCGACGCCGTCGTCGACGCGCTGCAGCAGGCGCAGGTCGCGACGCTCGTGCTCGACGCCCGCATGTGGGAGTCGGACGCCGTGCTCGACGCGCTCGCGGTCGAGCCGTGGGTCGCAGACGGGGATCCGCTCGGCGTCGGCACGCACGGCCCCGTCTCGGTGCCCGAGGCGCTCGCGCGCGCCGCGCTGCTCACCGACGCGCGCGTGCTCGTCGAGGAGGACGACCCGCCCGAGCCCGACGCGCCGCGCGAGGAGCGCGACGTGCGGCCGCCGCTCGCCGTGCTGCGCTGGCCGGGCGACGAGCCAGGATCCGGTCAGGTTGCTGCGTGAGGTCGCGGATCACGTGCGGCGAATGGGACGCCTGCGTCGTACGCCGAAGCCCTCGGGCGGTGTGACGGGCAAGAATAGGGCATCCGAATGCCACGAAGGAGGATGCGATGACGAAGCGTATTTCGGTCGTTCGACAGGTGGTCGTCGCCGGCCTCTTGCTCGTTGCCGTCGCGGGCATCGCCGCAGGAGGGTCCCTCGCGACTGCACCGAACGTCGACGGGTGGTATGCCGACGCCGACAAGGTGCCATGGAATCCGCCCGGATGGGTGTTCGGACCGGCATGGACGGTCCTCTATCTGCTCATCGCGATCTCCGGATTCCTCATCTGGCGCCGCGTCGCTGCGGCCGGCCGTGCCTGGGACCGATCCCTCGCGCTCTTCGTCGGACAGCTCGCGCTCAATGCTGCGTGGACGCCCGTCTTCTTCGCGGGGTATCCCGTCATGGGTGAAGCGGCCTGGTGGGCGGCGCTCGTGATCATGGCCGCGCTCATCGCGTGTGTGGTGGTGATCATCGTGCGAGAGATCCGCCGCGCGCGCACGGCGGCGCTCCTCTTCGTGCCCTACCTGGCGTGGCTCGTCTTCGCGGCAACGCTGAATGTCGGCATCATCGCGCTCAATTGACGGCCCGACCGGTCGAACCCCATCGCGTAGGCGCGGGCCGCGGCGCGCACGAGCGGCGTCGCGCCCGCCGCGCCGATCCCGCAGGCGACGAGCGCGTGCGCCGCGCGTGACCGGCCGCGGCCGATCGCCGGGTTGAGGTCGGCGAGGCGCGTGGCGGTCCGCGCCGAGGCGAGGCGGTCTCGCTCCCAGCGCGCGAGCGGGGCCTCGTCGCCGCGGCGGATCCACGCCGCAAGCGGCCCCGCGAGCGTCGCGGCGTCGAGCAGGCCGAGGTTCATGCCCTGACCGCCGATGGGGCTGATCTCGTGCGCGGCGTCGCCGATCGCGATGATGCGGCCGCGGCGCAGGCGGGGCAGGAGCACGCGCCGGATCTCGAACCGCGTCGCCTCCGCGATGCGTTCGGCGAGGCGCGCCTCGCCCGCGCGCTCGGCGACGGCCGCCGCGAGCCGCGCGGCCTCCTCGCCGTCGCCGCGCCCTGATCCGTCCCACGCGACGAGCCGGTGCCCGCCGCCCGCGAGGGGCAGCGACTCGACGACGCCCGCGGCCGAGAGCGCGATGACGGCCTCGTCATCGGCGCCCGGCGCGGGCCCGTCGAGGTCGGCCATGAGGTAGCGATCCCGCCGTGCGCGCCGCGCCGGCTCGCCGAGCGCTGCGGCGAGGATGCGGCCGGATCCGCCCGCCGCGACGACGACGGCGCG
>JAJUIM010000389.1 GCA_029267645.1 Microbacterium sp. | reverse complement strand
TACTGCACGGCGAGGTGACCGAGGCCGCCGACGCCCGAGATCGTGACCCACTCGCCGGGCTTCGCCTCGGTCATCTTGAGGCCCTTGTAGACCGTGACGCCCGCACAGAGGATCGGCGCGATCTCGATGGGATCGACGCCCTCGGGGATCCGGCCCGCGTAGCGGGCGTCGACGAGCATGTACTCGCCGGACGAGCCGTTGACGCTGTAGCCGCCGTTCTCCTGCTTCTCGCAGAGCGTCTCGCGCCCCGTGAGGCAGAAGACGCACTCGCCGCACGCGCTCCACAGCCACGCGTTGCCGACGCGGTCGCCCACGCGGACGTTCGTGACCTGATCACCGACCGCGACGACGATGCCGTGGCCCTCGTGGCCGGGGATCAACGGCGGCTTCGGCTTGACCGGCCAGTCACCCTCCATGGCGTGCAGGTCGGTGTGGCACACGCCTGTGTAGTCAACCTTGACGAGGGCCTCGTGCGGGCCGGGCTCGGGGATCGGACGCTCCTCGAGCACGAGCGGCGCGCCGAACTCGTGGACGACGGCAGCCAGCATGGTGTCGGACATGGGGGTATTCCCTTCGTACATCGGAACCCCCGACACCGTGAGCCTAACCCGTCATGGCCGCGGCGCGTGCACTTTCTGCTGGGCGGCCGTGATGCCCTCCTCGACGACGAGCTCGGCGGCGTCTGCGGCGTCTGCGATGAGGATCGGGAGGTTCCGGCGCTCGGACGACGCGAACTCAGCGAGCACCCAGTCGGCGGGATCCTGGCGACCCGGCGGGCGCCCGATCCCGACGCGCACGCGAGCGAAGTCCGGGGTGCCGAGCGCCTTCGCGATGTCGCGGATCCCGTTGTGCCCGCCGTGCCCGCCGCCGACCTTGAGCTTCAGCGTGTCGAAGGGGATGTCGAGTTCGTCGTGGACGACGACGACGCGCTCGGGCGGGATCGAGTAGAAGCCCGCGAGCGCCGAGGCGGGGCCGCCCGACGTGTTCATGTAGCCGTTCGACTTCGCGAGCACGAGCTTGGCGCCCCCCGGGCGCAGCCACGTCTCGGCGACGCGCGCCCCAGCCCTGTGCTGTTTCCAGGACTCGCCGCGGCGCGACGCGAGCTCGTCGACGACCATCTGTCCGACGTTGTGTCGCGTGCGCTCGTAGCGGGGGCCCGGGTTGCCGAGCCCCATGACCAGCCACGTGTCGCCCATGTGCTGCCTCCGTGCGGGGTGAGAAACGAAGAAGGGGCGCGGCGGATGCCGCGCCCCTTCTCTGAACGGTCCTGTTCGAGCTCGGCTGTTACTCGGCCGACTCGTCGGCTTCCTCGGCGTCGTCGTCCTCGTCGGCCGCCGCGTTCGCGGTGACCGAGAGCAGGTGCAGCTCGGGGTCGTCGGCGAGCTCGGAGCCCTCGGGCAGCGTGACGTCCTTGGCGTAGAGGTTCGTGCCGTCCTCGAGGCCCTCGACGTTCACGACGATGTGCTCGGGGATGTTGAGCGCGTCGACGTTCACGCGGATGGTCGTGGCGCTGAAGGTCACGTAGGTGCCCGGGAAGGTCTCGCCCTCGGTGATGTAGGGCACCTCGACCTCCATCTTCTCGCCGCGCTTGACGACGACGAGGTCGATGTGCTCGATGACCCACGTGACGGGGTTGCGCTGCACGTCCTTGACGAAGACGAGCTGGCTCTTGCCGTCGATGTCGAGGTCGATGATCGCGTTGGCGTGGCGGACGATGAGGCCCGTCTCGTGCGCGGGAAGCGCGACGTGCTGCACGTCGGAGCCGTGGCCGTACACGACGGCGGGGATCTTGCCTGCAGCGCGCAGGCGGCGGGCGAAGCCCTTGCCGAACTCGGTGCGGATCTCTGCGGAGAGCTTGTTCTCGTCGCTCATGGTCACTCCTGGGGGGTGTGCGCGGCGAGGATGCCGGCCGCGCGAACGGATAAGGGTTCTCGACTCGAAACGTCGTGCGTGAGGAGACCGTTTCCGGCCAGCATCACCGCGTCGATAACGGAAGCGCACGCGCGCCTCCCTCGCCGAGGTCGTGATCCATCGTACCCGATGGCTCCGATAGGATCGATCTCGCGTGTGTCTTCCGCGCTCATCCCGTCTTTTCATCTCCAGGAGCCGCCAGCAATGGACCC
>JAJUIM010000426.1 GCA_029267645.1 Microbacterium sp. | reverse complement strand
GAGATCCCCGTCATGGCGAAGGCGCGAATCGGGCACTTCGTCGAGGCGCAGGTGCTGCAGGAGCTGGGCGTCGACTACATCGACGAGTCGGAGGTGCTCTCGCCCGCCGACTACGTCAACCACATCGACAAACACGCGTTCGCGGTGCCGTTCGTGTGCGGCGCGACGAACCTTGGCGAGGCGCTGCGGCGGATCACGGAGGGCGCGGCGATGATCCGCTCGAAGGGTGAGGCCGGCACGGGAGACGTCTCGGAGGCGACGAGGCACATCCGGCAGATCACGGGCGAGATTCGCGCCCTCGCCGCGAAGAGCGACGACGAGCTGTTCGTCGCGGCGAAGGAGCTGCAGGCGCCGTACGAGCTCGTCGCGGAGGTCGCTCGCACGGGGAGCCTGCCGGTCGTGCTGTTCACGGCCGGAGGTGTCGCGACCCCGGCCGACGCGGCCATGATGATGCAGCTCGGCGCCGACGGCGTCTTCGTCGGATCCGGCATCTTCACCTCGGGCGACCCCGCCGCGCGCGCCGCCGCAATCGTCAAGGCGACGACCTTCCACGACGACCCGGCCGTCGTCGCCGAGGTCTCGCGCGGCCTGGGGCCGGCGATGGTCGGCATCAGCGTCGCCGAGCTCCCCGCGCCCCACCGGCTCGCCGAGCGTGGCTGGTAGCCCCTGCGTCGGGATCCTCGCGCTCCAGGGCGACGTGCGAGAGCACGAGCGCCTCCTCGGCTCCCTGGGCGCCCGCACGACGCGGGTGCGCCGAGCGGAGGAGCTGCGCGAGATCGACGGCCTCGTGCTCCCCGGCGGCGAGTCGTCGACGATCGACCGGCTCGCGCGCGCGTTCGAGCTGCGGGATCCGCTGATCGCGCGGATCCGCGACGGACTGCCCGTCTACGGCACGTGCGCCGGGATGATCCTGCTCGCCGACCGGATCCTCGACGGCAGCGCGGGCCAGCGCACCTTCGGCGGGCTCGACGTCACGGTGCGGCGCAACGCCTTCGGCCGCCAGGCCCAGTCGTTCGAGACCGAGCTCGACGTGCCGGAGATCGGTGCCCCGTCGGTGCGGGCGACCTTCATCCGCGCCCCGGCGATCGAGGAGGTGGGCCCCGACGTGACCGTGCTCGCGCGCGTGCCGGACGGCCGCGCCGTGGCGGCCGAGCAGGGCGCGGTGCTCGCGACGGCCTTCCACCCGGAGCAGACGGGGGAGCCCCGCTTCCACGAGCGGTTCCTCCGGGCCGTGCGTTCGGTCTGACCGGTTCGCGGCGCGCGAGCCGCTGCCGTACGGAGGAGATCCGCGCTGCGGAGGGTCGGTCGCCGGTTTCACACCCTCCCGAGTGCGGGTCTCCTCCCGTGGGCGGCGGGCCGCCGGGCTCAGCGCACGCGCTGCGGCGTGAACTCGAGGCGGGGGTGCGCGTAGTGCTCCTGCGCCTCGATGAGCGTCAGCTCGCTCGAGCCGGCCGCGTGTGTCTTCTCGAGCAGGCCGAACACGCTGGACGCCGTGCGGGCGAGCGCGTCGGCCGCATCGCGCGTGCGGACGTAGTGCGACGTGAACAGCGCGGCCGTGACGTCGCCCGAGCCGTTGGCCTTCATGGGCAGGTGCGGCGTCTGCACGATCCACGCACCCGCATCGTCGATCGCCATCATCTCGATCGTGCCCTCGGGTCGGTCCGGCCGCTCGACGCTCGTGACGAGGATCGTGCTGGGGCCCATCGCTCGCGCGAGGTCTGCCGACGCGAGCGTCGCCTCGACCGTGTCGGGCGTCGTGCCCGTGAGGTAGCCGAGCTCGAACTGGTTGGGGGTGATGATGTCGGCGACGGGGACGACGCGGTCGCGCAGGAGGTC
>JAJUIM010000224.1 GCA_029267645.1 Microbacterium sp. | reverse complement strand
GGGCTCGGCAAGACGACACTCGCGATGATCGTCGCGCACGAGTCCGAGCGCCCGCTGCGCATGTCGAGCGGCCCCGCGATCCAGCACGCGGGCGACCTCGCGGCCCTGCTGTCGAGCCTCACGCCCGGCGAGGTGCTGTTCATCGACGAGATCCACCGCATGGCGCGCTCGGCCGAGGAGATGCTGTACCTCGCGATGGAGGACTTCCGCATCGACATCATGGTCGGCAAGGGCGCGGGCGCGACGAGCATCCCGCTCGACCTCGCGCCGTTCACCCTCGTCGGCGCGACGACGCGGTCGGGCCTGCTGCCGAGCCCCCTGCGCGACCGGTTCGGCTTCACGGCGCACCTCGAGTTCTACGAGGCGGCCGAGCTCGAGCGCGTCGTCGACCGGTCGGCGGCCGTGCTGGGCGTCGATCTCGACGGCGAGCAGCGCGCCGAGATCGCGCGTCGCTCGCGCGGCACGCCCCGCATCGCGAACCGGCTCCTGCGCCGCGTGCGCGACTGGGCGCTCGTCCACGGCGGCGGATCCGCGTCGCTCGATGGCGTGCGTGCCGCGCTCGAGCTGTACGACGTCGACGCGATCGGACTCGACCGCCTCGACCGCGCCGTGCTCGACGCGCTCGTGCGGCGATTCCGGGGCGGGCCCGTCGGCCTGTCGACGCTCGCGGTCGCGGTCGGGGAGGAGGCCGACACGGTCGAGAGCGTCGTCGAGCCCTATCTCGTGCGCATCGGATTCATGGGCCGCACGCCCCGCGGACGCGTCGCGACGCCCGAGGCGTACGCCCACCTCGGCGTGGCCGTTCCGCCCGCTTCCTGACTGGGCGGAGGCCATCACTCGATGCCCTATAATCGTCGGGATGCGCCGGGCTGACCGGCGTTTCGTTTCGACGCGGCGCGGCGCGCGTGAGCGTCTTCACCGACGAAAGGTCTCCCCCCACAATGCCCATGGACATCCTGCTTCTCGTCGTCGCCGGCGCGCTTCTCGTCTTCATGTTCGTCAGCTCGAACCGCCGCCGCAAGAAGATGCAGGAGGAGGAGCAGAAGCGTCAGGCGCAGCTGCTTCCCGGCACGCCCGTCATGACCCGCGCGGGCATCTACGGCACGCTCGTGTCGTTCGATGCGGACGATCTCACGAAGCGCGCGGTCGTCGCGATCGCGCCGGGCGTCGAGATCGAGGTCCACGCGCAGACCGTCACGGTCGACCAGGAGACCTACGACGCCCAGCACGCCGACGACGAGCCCGCGTACGAGAACGTCGCCGACGAGCCGAGCGATCTCGACATCATCGACCCCGACGCGCAGGAGCGTCGCGACGTCGTGGACGGATCGGAAGCGCGCGACGAGACGCTCGACGAGCGTCGCGACACGGACGGCGACGACCCCAAGAAGAACTGATCGGCGCGGCCGATCGAGGCCGATCCGACACACATATCGACAGCGACTGACGTAAGGGACCTTGTCGTGGCGACTGCCCCTCCCACGCGCCGTGCATGGCGCACTCTGATCGGCCTCCTGGGCATCACCCTGGTGTTGTTCGGCGCGAACGCGCTCGGCGTGCACATCATGAAGCAGGGCACGTGGGTCCCCGAGCTCGCCCTCGACCTGCAGGGCGGCACGCAGATCATCATGCAGGCCGACACCGACGGCGCGACGCCCGACGACGAGCAGATGCGTCAGGCGGTCGAGATCATCCGTCAGCGCGTCGACGCGACGGGCGTCTCAGAGTCGCAGATCACGACGCAGGGATCCGACAACATCGTCGTGCAGATCCCGGGCAACGCGAGCCAGGAGACGCGCGACCGCATCCAGGCGAGCGCCCAGATGCAGCTGCGCCCCGTGCTCGTCGCGACGCAGCCCGCGAACAGCTTCGTGGGCGAGGACGGCGAGGAGACGCCGTTCCCGACGCCCGACGACTCGATGAACGACGAGCCGACCGCCGAGCCGACGAACGGCAGCGACCTCGCGTGGGTCACGGAGCGCCTGATCGCCGAGATGCAGTCGTACGACTGCACGGCGGAGGACAACGACCCGGAGCACGCCCCGGCCGATGAGCCGCTCATCACGTGCGACGCGAACGGCCAGGAGAAGTACATCCTCGGACCCGTCGAGCTCGACGGGTCTGCGATCGACAACGCCGAGGCCGGCGTCAACCCGCAGAACGGCCAGTGGCTCGTCTCGATCGACTTCGACGAACAGGGCACCGAGGTCTTCGGCGACGTCAGCCAGCGCCTGTACAACCTGCAGGACGCGCAGAACCGTTTCGCGTTCGTGCTCGACGGCAATGTCATCTCGGCGCCGAGCATGGACGGCGTCATCACGAACGGCCAGCCGCAGATCTCGGGCCAGGGCATCACGGAGGAGTCGGCGAAGACGCTCGCCGACCAGCTGAAGTTCGGCGCCCTGCCCATGAGCTTCGAGGTCGTCTCGAGCGACACGATCTCGGCGACGCTCGGCTCGCAGCAGCTCGTCATCGGCCTCACGGCGGGCGTCATCGGCCTCATCCTCGTGGCCCTGTGGGTGCTGCTCGTGAGCTACCGCGCGCTCGGCTTCGTCATCATCGCCTCGCTCATCGTGATGGCCGTGCTGACCTACGTCATGCTGTGCCTGCTGTCGTGGCGCATCGACTATCGCCTGTCGCTCGCGGGCGTCGCCGGCCTCATCGTAACGATCGGCTTCACGGCCGACTCGTTCATCGTCTACTTCGAACGCATCCGCGACGAGCTGCGCGACGGGAAGTCGACGACCGCCGCGGTCGAGGACGGCTGGTCGCGCGCGAAGCGCACGATCTTCATCTCGAAGTCGATCAACGTGCTCGCGGCCGTCGTGCTGTACATCCTCGCCGACGCGACCGTGAAGGGCTTCGCGTTCACGCTCGGCCTCACGACGCTCATCGACATCCTCATCTTCGTCGTCTTCACGCACCCGGTGATGCAGCTGCTCGTGCGCACGCGCTTCTTCGGCGGCGGCCACCCGCTGTCGGGGCTGGATCCGCGCGCGCTCGGCGCCGTGCACCACACGCGCACGCGCTTCCGCGAGCCGGTCGCCGCGACGGGACGGGCGGCGCGCTCCCGCGGTGAGGCGGAGCGCCGCCAGACGATCGCCGAGCGCAAGCGCGCGCAGGAGCTGGGCGCCGACGATACGCAGAACACGAACCGAGAGGGCGACGCCTGATGCGCACCTTGAACGACCTCGGCAACGACCTCTACACCGGCAAGACGTCGATCCCCTTCGTGGGGAAGCGCAAGCTGTGGTTCATCATCGCGATCGTGCTCGTGATCGTCTCGGCGCTCGCCCCGTTCGTGCGCGGCATCGAGCCCTCGATCGAGTTCACGGGCGGATCGCAGTTCACGGTGTCGAGCCCCGACTCGACCGACCAGCAGCTCGCGACCGACGCGGTGAACGAGATCGCGCCGGACGCCGAATCGACCGTCACGATCGTCGGCGAGAGCGACGTGCGCGTGCAGACGTCGACGCTCTCGAACGACGACACGCGGGCCCTCACGGGGGCGCTTGCGGAGGCGTACGGCGTCTCGGCCGACGAGGTCACAGAGTCGTTCATCGGCCCGAGCTGGGGCGCGGACGTCACGCGGCAGTCGCTCGTGGGCCTCGGCATCTTCCTCGCGCTGACGTTCCTCATCCTCGCGATCTACTTCCGCACATGGAAGATGTCGGTCGCCGCGATCATCGG
>JAJUIM010000165.1 GCA_029267645.1 Microbacterium sp. | reverse complement strand
GGAGGTCGACTCGCTGCGCGAGGACTGGGCGGCCGTGATCCCCCTGTCGAGCGCGACGGGCGATCAGCTCGACGTGCTCGCCGACGAGCTGCTGGCGCTCATGCCCGAGGGCCCCGCGCTGTACCCCGAGGGCGTCGTGACCGACGAGTCGCTCGAGGATCGCGTCGCGGAGATCATCCGCGAGGCTGCGCTGCAGGGCGTGCGCGACGAACTGCCGCACTCGATCGCGGTGCAGGTGCAGGACATCGCGGTGCGCGAGGACAACCCCGAGCTCACCGATGTGTACGCCGACATCGTCGTCGAGCGCGACAGTCAGAAGGCGATCATCATCGGGCACCGCGGATCCCGCCTGAAGGACGTCGGCGCGAGGGCGCGGAAGGGCATCGAGCCGCTCGTCGGCACGCGCGTGTTCCTGTCGCTGCACGTGCGCGTCGCGAAGGAATGGCAGCGCGACCCGAAGCACCTCGGGCGCCTCGGCTTCTGAGCAATCTGCGCAGTCCGCGCGGCGGGTTCGCGTCCGGCGGCGCGCACTCTGCGTGCTATCGTGGCCGTGTGCGACAGTTCGGTCTGCTTCTCCTTATCTGCCGCGACGAGACCTCGTAGTCAGGGCCTTCTCGTCGCGGAGCTTCGCGTGGCCCGATCCACGACCTTCGAAGGAACGAGAAGATGCAGAACAACCAGAAGCCGAGCGGCATGCCGATCCACAAGTACGTGCCGTTCCACGAGCAGATCACAGTCGATCTGCCCGACCGCACCTGGCCCTCCAAGCGGATCGAGACCGCGCCGCGCTGGTGCGCCGTCGACCTGCGCGACGGCAACCAGGCGCTCATCGATCCCATGACGCCCGAGCGCAAGCGCATCATGTTCGAGCTGCTCGTGAAGATGGGCTACAAGGAGATCGAGGTCGGCTTCCCGTCGGCGAGCCAGACCGACTTCGACTTCGTGCGCCAGCTCATCGACGAGGGCCTGATCCCCGATGACGTCACGATCCAGGTGCTGACGCAGGCGCGCGAGCACCTCATCGCCCGCACGTACGAGGCGATCCGCGGCGCCAAGCAGGCCATCGTGCACCTGTACAACTCGACGAGCGTGCTGCAGCGCGAGGTCGTCTTCCGCACCGACCAGCAGGGCATCATCGACATCGCGCTCGAGGGCGCGCGCCTGTGCAAGCAGTACGAGGCGACGATCCCCGAGACGACCGTCTACTACGAGTACTCGCCCGAGTCGTACACGGGCACCGAGCTCGAGTTCGCGGCCGAGATCTGCAACCAGGTCATGACGATCCTCACGCCGACGCCCGAGCGCAAGATCATCCTGAACCTGCCCGCGACGGTCGAGATGGCGACGCCCAACGTCTACGCCGACTCGATCGAGTGGATGAACCGCCACCTCGACCACCGCGAGAACGTCATCCTGTCGCTGCACCCGCACAACGACCGCGGCACGGCCGTCGCCGCCGCCGAGCTCGGCTACATGGCGGGCGCCGACCGCATCGAGGGCTGCCTCTTCGGCAACGGGGAGCGCACGGGCAACGTCGACCTCGTCGCGCTCGGCGTGAACATGTTCACGCAGGGCATCGACCCGCAGATCGACTTCAGCGACATCGACCAGGTCAAGCGCACGGTCGAGTTCTGCAACCAGCTGCCGGTTCCCGAGCGCAGCCCCTGGGCCGGCGACCTCGTCTTCACGGCGTTCAGCGGCTCGCACCAGGACGCCATCAAGAAGGGCTTCGAGGCGATGGCCGCGAAGGCCGAGGCGCAGGGGGTCACGGTCGAGGACATCCCGTGGGCCGTGCCGTACCTGCCGGTTGACCCGAAGGACCTCGGGCGTTCGTACGAGGCCGTCATCCGCGTGAACTCGCAGTCGGGCAAGGGCGGCGTGGCCTACCTGCTGAAGGCCGACCACAAGCTCGACCTGCCCCGCAAGCTGCAGATCGAGTTCTCGAACGTCGTGCAGGCGCGCACCGACAGCGAGGGCGGCGAGGTGACGAGCGACGAGATCTGGGACATCTTCCAGGACGAGTTCCTGCCCTCTGGCGCCGACGACACGAGCTGGGGACGCTACGAGCTGCTCGGCACGACCGTGACGAACACCTCGCAGGGCGAGAGCCGGCTCGACGCGACGCTGCGCGAGGGCGACGACGAGGTCGTCGTGCAGGCCACGGCCAACGGCCCCGTGGCCGCCTTCCTCGACATCATGCGCGAGCGCGGCCACGACGTGACGCTCTACGACTACACCGAGCACACGCTGAGCGCGTCGGGCGACGCGGAGGCCGCGGCCTACGTCGAGCTGCAGGTCGACGACCAGCGCCTGTGGGGCGTCGGCGTCGACGGCGACATCGCGACGGCGTCGCTCAAGGCGATCGTCTCGGCCGTGAACCGCGCGATCCGCGTGCGCGAGAAGAGCCTCGTCGAGGCGTGACGACGGGCGAGGGGCCGGGCGCTGCGATGCGCCCGGCCCCCTCGTCATCGCTTCGTCACGTCGTCGTCATCGTCGAGGTTCGCCGCCTCGGGCAGGATGATGGCGCCCGTGTCGGTGAGGTTCGACAGGTCGTCGAGCGTGCGCACGTCCGACGCGTCGACGACGGGGATCTCGGTGGTCTCGAGCGCGACCCGGCGGCGCTGCAGCGCGCGCTGCTCGGGCAGGCTGATGTCGAAGATGATGGCGAGGATCCTGCCGATCGCCGTGAGCGCGATGCCGAGGATGACGGCCCACGTGATGTCGAGGCCGAGCAGGTAGGCAACCGTCAGGCCCGTGCAGCCCACGAGCGCGGCGGTCGCATAGAACGAACCGACGTGCATGATGGCGACGGGGAGGCCGAGCAGCACGTCGCGCGCCACGCTGCCGCCCACTGCGGCGCAGACGCCGATGAAGATGGCGGGCAGCGCAGGCACGCCGTAGCCGAGCGCCTTCGACGTGCCGAAGGCGCCGAACAGGCCGATCACGAACGCGTCGAGCACGACGATGACCTTCTCGATGCGCTGGAAGACGCCCGCGAGCCACATGCCGATGAGCGATCCGCCGATGGCCGTCATGAGGTGCCACGGCACCTGCAGCGTCGCGGGTGCGGCCCCGAGCAGCAGGTCGCGGATGAAGCCGCCGCCCATGCCGATCATGATGCCGATGATCGCGACGCCCAGCCAGTCGAGGCGCTTCTGGCCGCGGAACGCCGCGGCGAACATGGCCCCCTGGATCCCGCCGAGGCCCACGCCGATGAGGTCGGCCCACAGGGGCAGCATCCAGAGCGGTTCCGTCACGACGTCCATCGTGCCAGGAGATAATGGAAGCGTGCCCACCTACCGTGACGACGCCGTCGTCCTCCGCACCCACAAGCTGGGGGAGGCCGACCGGATCCTCACACTCCTCACGCGGCAGCACGGCAAGGTGCGGGCCGTCGCGAAGGGCGTCCGGCGCACGTCGAGCAAGTTCGGCGCGCGGCTCGAGCCGTTCATGGCGGTCGACGCGCAGCTGTACGTCGGCCGCAGCCTCGACATCGTGCAGCAGGTGGATCAGGTGGGCGCCTACGGGGCCGCGATCGCGAGCGACTACGACCGCTACGTCGCGGCGAACGCCATGGCCGAGGCGGCCGACCGACTCGTCGAGGAGGGCGACGCGCAGCCGCAGCAGTTCTTCCTGCTCGTCGGCGCGCTGCGTTCGCTCGCACGCGGCGAGCACGCGCCGTCCGTCACGCGCGACTCGTACCTCCTTCGCGCGCTCGGCCTGAGCGGCTGGACGATCCAGCTCGACGCGTGCGCCCGCTGCGGCGAGCAGGGGCCGCACGAGCGCTTCTCGGCGCAGACGGGCGGCGTCGTCTGCGCGACCTGCGCGCCCGCGGGCACGCCCCGCATCGACGGCGACGCCCTCGAGGCGGTCTCTGCGCTTCTCGCGGGCGACTGGGAGGTCGTCGACGCGCTCGACGAGGGCACGCTCGGCCGCGCGAGCGGCATCATCGCCGCCTATGCACAGTTCCACCTCGAGCGTGCGATCCGCTCGCTCGGCACCGGGAGATCTCGATGACACCGAAGCCCTACACGCACCCCGACGCCGTGCCGTACAAGCCGCTCAACTGGACGGGGCTCGAGCCGCCGGCATTCGCGGGCCCCGTGCCGAACCACGTCGCGATCGTCATGGACGGCAACGGCCGCTGGGCGAACCAGCAGGGCCTGCCGCGCACCGAAGGGCACCGCGTGGGCGTCGACGCCATGCTCGACGTCATCGCGGGCGCCGTGCAGGCCGGGGTGGGCAACCTCTCGGTCTACGCGTTCTCGACCGAGAACTGGAAGCGCTCGCCCGCGGAGGTGCGCTTCCTCATGGGATTCAACCGCGAGGTGCTGCACCGCCACCGCGATCAGCTGAACGAGTGGGGCGTGCGCGTGCGATGGGCGGGCCGCCGCCCGAAGCTGTGGGGATCCGTCATCAGGGATCTCGAGGCCGCCGAGGACCTCACGCGCGACAACACGACGATGACGCTCGCGATGTGCATCAATTACGGCGGGCGCTGGGAGATCGTCGACGCGATGCGGCGCATGGCCGAGGACGTGCAGGCCGGCCGGCTCAAGCCGTCGGCGATCAACGAGAAGACGATCGCGCGCAGCCTCTACGTCCCGGGCATGCCCGACGTCGACCTGTTCATCCGCTCGGGCGGCGAGCAGCGCACGAGCAACTTCATGCTCTGGGAGTCGGCGTACGCCGAGATGGTGTTCGACGACGAGCTGTGGCCCGAGTTTACGCGCGAGAACCTGTGGCGCGCGATCCAGCGGTACCACAGCCGCGACCGGCGCTACGGCGGCGCGATCGACCGCCCGAAGGCCTGAGTCAGCGGGGGAGGTGCTGCTCGATGAGCCCCACGATCGCGGGATCGTCGGGAGTCGTCGTCGGGCGGAAGCGCCGCACCTCGCCCGTGGGCAGCACGACGAACTTCTCGAAGTTCCACGCGACGGG
>JAJUIM010000023.1 GCA_029267645.1 Microbacterium sp. | reverse complement strand
CGGCAAGAACCTCTACGGCCCGGGCGTCGACCCCGTGCTCGTGCGCCGCCAGGTGGGCATGGTCTTCCAGCGCCCCAACCCCTTCCCCACCATGTCGATCCGCGACAACGTGCTCGCTGGCGTCAAGCTCAACAACCGCCGGATGGCGAAGAGCGACCAGGACGCGCTCGTCGAGCAGTCGCTGCGCGGTGCGAACCTCTGGAACGAGGTCAAGGACCGCCTCGACAAGCCCGGCTCGGGCCTCTCGGGCGGCCAGCAGCAGCGCCTCTGCATCGCCCGCGCGATCGCCGTCTCGCCCGACGTGATCCTCATGGACGAGCCCTGCTCGGCGCTCGACCCCATCTCGACGTTCGCGATCGAGGAGCTCATCGCCGAGATCAAGAACGACTACACGGTCGTGATCGTCACGCACAACATGCAGCAGGCCTCGCGCGTGAGCGACAAGACGGCGTTCTTCAACATCGCCGGCACGGGCAAGCCCGGCAAGCTCATCGAGTACGACGACACGACGAAGATCTTCACGGCGCCCTCGGTCAAGGCGACGGAGGACTACGTCTCGGGCCGCTTCGGGTGATCAGCGGATTCTGAGGCGCGGAAGCGGCCCCCGGGAATGATCCCGGGGGCCGCTTCGTTACACTGGGTGTGCCGGGCCGCAGTCAAAACCCCGGGCTCCAACTCTTGCCGCTTCGAGCGGCCTTCCGCCGAGAGGCGTTTTCTGCGGCCCGGCACCTTCGTGTCTCAGGCCGGTTCGTCGGCGCTTCGGCTCAGCCGAGCTCGTCGCGGCGCCACAGGCGCGAGGCGACGGCGAGGTCGTCCGCATAGCTCGCGAGCCGCGACGCCCTGCGCGTCAGCTGCGTCGAGCGCTCGGGCTCGGTCTGTTCGTAGTCGTCGGCGAGGTGGGTCGCGCCCGATGCCTCGACGCGGCAGAACGCGGCCGCGCGATCGAGCGCGATGGCGAAGTCGCCCGTGAACGCGCCGCGCAGGATCGTGTCGATGAGCGCGACGAGCTCCTGCGGCGACGCCGGCGTCGGGGCGCCCGCGACGACCTGATCGCTCGTCGGCAGCTCGGCGCGCCCGCGCTCGTAGAGCAGCGAGGCCGTCTGGGGGTCGTCGTGGATCGCGAGCTGCACGAGGTACAGTCGCCAGAGCGCGCCCGGCAGCGACGTCGCGGGCGAGCGCGACCACAGCTGCGCGATGTCGTCGATGCCGTGCGACGACGTGAACGAGATGAGCCGCTCGACGACGGCGGGATCCTCCTCGTGACGCACGCGCGCGAGCAGCGTCGCGGCCGTCGAGTGCGCGGCGCGCGACACCTCGGCCGGATCCTCGGAGGCGAACAGGCGGTCGAACTCGGCGGACGGGCGGAAGACCGGGCGCGGGAAGTCATTCGTCATCGCGCTCAAGGCTACGCCCGCGCGGGCGCGCCGGCTCAGGACCGGTGGGCCTCGAGGGCGTCGAAGACCGCGTGGCCGAGGAGATCGGCATCGTCGAACGTGAGCGTGATGTGCGCGCCGAGCGGGCAGCCGAGCACGGCCTCGTCGGGGTCGTAGACGCTGCCCGGCGGCTCGCGCAGCGTGCCGTCGCCCAGGATCGCGCCGACGACGGCCGTGAGCTCGGTGAGCGGGCTCGGCCTGCGTCGCACGACCTCGCGGTCGATGAACCAGCGGTCGAGTGAGAGCAGGATCCCTTCGGCCGCGCGCCGCTCGCCGCGAACGTGCACGTCGCGGGCGGCCCGAAGCACCTCGTCGAACCATTCGCGCGCGTCGGCGACGTACTCGCGCGAGAAGCGTCGCTTGCCGGTCATGGCGCTCACGGTAGCAGTCCGCCTGCTCGCCCGCCGCCCCTCTCCGCGATGTTTACGGGGCGCCCGCTCGGGGCACAGCTGAAGGAGAGCCCCCGAAACGCGGGGGCCGGTCACGGAAGGAGGGCCCGATGGGCGTCGAGAACGAGTTCAAGGCGAAGGCCGCCGAGGCGAAGGGCAAGGCCGAGGAGGCCGCGGGCCGCGCGACGGACGACGACAAGCTCGTCGCGGAGGGCAAGGCCGACCAGACCGAGGGCAAGCTCCGGGAGGCGGCCGAGGACGTGAAGGACAACCTCAAGGACGCCGCCGACAAGGCGAAGGACGCGTTCCGCAAGTAGCTCGTGCGGCGGGACGCCGATCACGGCGCCCCACCGCGCGTCATCCGTCCAGAAAGGACACGATCATGGGATTCCTCAGCTTTCTCCTCCTGGGGCTCATCGCGGGTGCGATCGCGAAGCTCATCATCCCCGGCGAGCAGCGCGGCGGCTGGTTCATCACGCTGCTGCTCGGCGTCATCGGCGCCATGCTCGGCGGGTGGCTCGGCGGGCTCATCTTCGATGTCGGCCTCGAATCGTTCTTCTCGCTGTCGACGTGGCTGCTCGCGATCGGAGGATCCCTGATCGTGCTGCTGATCTACGGGCTCATCGTGGGGCGCCGCTCCGACGCCCGCTGATCCGCTCTCCCGCCACCCGCGGCGACCGATCTCCCACGGTCGCCGCGGGCGGCGCTTCTCGTGACAGGATCGGTCCGAGAGGCGCTGTCACGAGAGAGGTCGCGCGATGAGCAACGAGGAGATCCTCCCCGCGGTCGAGGTCCTGGAGCCCGGCGAGGTGTGCCGGAGCGTCGAGGTGCTGCTGCCGCGCGATGTGCCGCTCGGCGGCCCCCGCGCGATGCCGGTCTCGCGCACGCTGCCGCAGAAGAAGCGGTCGCTCGTCGGATCCTGGTGCTTCCTCGACCACTACGGCCCCGACGACGTGTCGGTCACGGGCGGCATGCACGTCCCGCGGCACCCGCACACGGGCCTCGCGACCGTGTCGTGGCTGTTCGAGGGCGAGATCGACCACCTCGACTCGGGCGGCAACGCGGCGCGCGTCGTGCCGGGCGAGCTGAACCTCATGATCGCGGGGCGAGGCATCACGCACCAGGAGATCTCGACCGATGCGACGCGGCAGCTGCACGGCGTGCAGCTCTGGTACGCGCTGCCGGATGCGACGCGCTTCACCGACAACTACTTCGCCCACTACGTTCCCGAGCCCGTCTCCCCCGCACCCGGCGCGGTTGCGCGCGTGTTCCTCGGCGAGCTCGCCGGATCCGTCTCGCCCGTCGACACGCGCACACCCGACCTCCTGGGCGCCGAGATCACGCTCAAGGCGCGCGCCGAGGTCACGTTCGACGTGCGCCGCGACTTCGAGTTCGCGGCGCTCGCCGAGACGGGCACCGTCTTCGTCAACGGCACGGGCGTCGCGCACCGCGCGCTCGGCTACGTGCCGACGGGAAGCGACACGATCACGCTGCGCGGGCGACGCCGACAGCCGCGTCATCCTGCTCGGCGGCGTGCCGTTCGACGAGCAGATCGTCATGTGGTGGAACTTCATCGGCCGCTCGCACGACGAGGTCGTCGACTTCCGCCGCCGCTACCAGGTCGAGCTCGGCTTCGAGGAGGGCGAGCTCACCGGCGAGCGCCTCTTCGGCGACTATCCCGACGGGCAGCCCGCCCCGCTCCCCGCGCCGGCCCTGCCGACCGTGCGCCTGCGTCCCCGCGAACAGTAAGGAGTCATCCCATGTCCGACACCCGATTCACCGTCGAGAACCGCCCAGACGAGCAGCGCTACGTGCTCATCGACCACGAGGCCGCCGATGCAGTCATCGGCGAGGAGGCCTACGTCGACGTCGACGACGACCGCGTGCTCTTCCACACGCTCGTCTCGGACGACTACGGCGGGCAGGGCCTCGCCTCGCGCCTCGTGGCCGAGGTCGTCGACGACCTCATCGCGCAGGGCAAGCACCTCGTGCCCGTGTGCCCCTACGTCAAGGCGTGGCTGCCGAAGCACCACGAGTACGACGAGCACGTCGTCCAGCCGACGCGCGCCCACCTGCAGGCCGTCCGCGACCGCACGCGGTGACGCCGTGACCTCCGCCGACACGGGCTCGTCGCGCGGTTCGGTCGGGGTCGCCCCCGACGGATCCTTCCAGGTGCGCTTCGCGCGCAACCTGCCGGCCGCGCCTGCCGGCGTCTGGGCGCGCCTCGCGGATCCCGCCGCGCTCGCGGCGTGGCTGCCCGGCTCGCGCATCGACGCCCGAGTCGGCGGCGAGGTGC
This sequence comes from Microbacterium sp., assembly GCA_029267645.1. GTDB lineage: Bacteria > Actinomycetota > Actinomycetes > Actinomycetales > Microbacteriaceae > Microbacterium. The sequence goes on along the minus strand of JAJUIM010000023.1, from coordinate 9,456 downwards.
GGTTCGATTTCGGCGACGAGGGCGCGGCTGTGGGCGAGGTGACGCGCGCGGATCCGCCGGCCGACGGATCCGCCGCGCTCGCCCACGCATGGCGCTGGGACGATCTGCCGCCGTCGAACGTCGAGTGGTCGCTCGAGGCGACGACGGACGGCACGCGCCTGGCCCTCGTGCACCGCGACCTCACGGAGCAGCCGGCGCGGGAGTTCGCGCTCGGCTGGCACATGATCCTCGATGCCCTGCGCCTCGCGATCGACGGTCAGCCGACCGAGGCGGCGTGGGAGGTCGACGACGCCGTCACCGCCGCGTACTTCGGCGAGTGAGGCGCGTCATCGCGCCGCCCGGTCAGGGCAGGAGCGCGTCGACGTAGCCGCCGTCGACACGCAGCGCGCCGCCCGTCGTGGCCGACGCGAGCGGCGAGGCGAGGTAGGCGACCATGTTCGCGATCTCGGACGGCTCGATGAGTCGCTGGATGAGCGACTGCGGCCGGTGCCGGCGCATGAACTCGCGCTGCGCCTCCTCCCACGGCAGGTCGTCGCCGACGAGTTCGGAGACGAAGCTCTCGACGCCCGGCGTGTGGGTCGGGCCCGCCAACACCGAGTTGACCGTGACGCCCGTGCCGGCCGCCGCCTTCGCGAAGCCGCGCGAGACGCCGAGCAGCGCCGTCTTCGAGACGCCGTAGTGGATCATCTCGGCGGGCGTGACGATCGCCGAGTCGCTCGCGATGTTGAGCACCCGGCCCCACGACCGCTCGACCATGTCGGGCAGCACGAGTCGCGTGAGGCGCACGGCGCTCAGCACGTTCACCTCGAAGTAGCGGCGCCACTCGTCGTCGGTGATGTCGAGCGCCTCGGCCGCACCGAAGATCCCGAGGTTGTTGACGAGCACGTCGACGCGCCCCGCGCCGTCGACGAGCCGCTCGGCGCCCTCCTCGGTCGTCACGTCGGCCGCGACGCCCGTGACGTCGGGCTCGGAGGGCGACTGCCGCAGCCGCGCGACCGCCGCGTCGACCGACTCCTGCGAACGCCCGTTCACCACGACGGTCGCGCCGGTCTCGGCGAGCGCCTCCGCGATCGCGAATCCGATGCCGCCAGTCGAGCCCGTCACGACCGCCGTGCGGTCCGTCAGATCGATGCGCATGAGCGTCTCCTCTTCCCTCGGTCCGCCGCGCGGCCCGCGCAGCGCTTTCAGACTATGCCGGCAGGCAAGGGTCGAGGGCGGTCGGATAGGCTCGGGCCCGTGCCCTACGCCGTCATGATCCGCCCGACCGAGACCGTCGACTTCGAGGCCCCGGAGGCCGACACGCTCGAGGAGATGGTGGCCTCGCTCGAGGCGAAGATCCCCGACGGGTTCGAGCTCGTCGCGATCCACCCCTCGAAGGGCACGGGCCGAGCGCGTCGCGTCGAGCTGCGCGAGATCACGATCGAGAACCGCGCAGATCTCGCCTCCGCCGTGCCCGAGGGCTGGCAGGCCCTCAACATCCGGCAGATCTGACGCCCGGGCCGTCTACTCTGGGCCTCGCTCGGGCATCAGGCGCGGCACGAGGCGCACGAGCGCGACCATGACGCCGAGCTCGACGAGCGTCTGCGTGACGACCACGAGCGGCGCGACGTCGAAGGCCGGCGGCAGCGCGAGCACGAGCGGCAGCACGACGAGCGAGTTGCGCGTGACCCCGCTGAAGGCGAGCGCCCGGCGCGCCGGCGCGTCCAGCCGCGACATCCGGCCGACGAGGATCCCTGCAGCCGCCATCACCGCGGCGAAGACGATGAAGACGGGGATCGCTGGCGCGATGTGGGCGATCCGCTCGCCCACCCCTGCCACCTGCGATGCCACGACGACCGCGAGCGTGAGCATCAGGAGCGGCACCATCGACGAGTCCGCCCCGTCGGCGACCCGCCGCCCCCAGTGCGTGCGCGAGGCCGCCAGCTGCGTGAGCGCCGCTGCCGCGAGCGGGAGGACGATGAGGATGAGGAAGGCCTCGACGAACGGTCGCAGGTCGACGGCCTGGGCGACCTCCTCCCCCGCGAAGAGCCGCAGGTAGCCGGGCAGCAGGACCATCTGCGCGAGGAGAAGAATCGGCGTCGCGCTGACGAGCCGATCCCGCGATCCGCCCGCGAGCCCCGCGAACACGATGACGTAGTCAACGCACGGCGTGAGCAGCACGAACAGCACGCCGACGAGCAGCGCGTCGTCGTGGGCGACGAGGCGAGAGACGACGAACGCGACGGCCGGGGCGACGAAGAAGTTCAGCACGAGGAGCGCCGCGAGAAACCGCCCATCCCGGAACGCGGCCCCGATGCGCGCGACGGGCACGCCGAGGAACGTGACGTACAGCAGCAGCGCGAGGACAGGCGTCGTCGCGGCTTCCGCGAAGGGGGCGACGCCGGGAAGCAGCAGCCCGATCACGGCGCCAGCGACGAGCGCGGCGACGGCGAGCACGACCTGGCGCCGCTCCATCCACTCGGCGCCCGCTGTCACGGATCCATCCTGACAGGCGGCGGGCGCTGCGCCCTCGACGGTCGAGCGCGCTGCTCCATCACCGGCGCGGTTCGATCAGCCGCCACCCGTTTCGGCCGCGCGGATCCGCGAACACCATCATCCAGACGTCGTGGGCCCAGTGGGGCTCGAACCCACGACCCGCGGATTAAAAGTCCGATGCTCTGCCAACTGAGCTATAGGCCCGCCGAACAGTTTACGGGACCGGTGGGGTGCGGCCTGTCAGCGGGCGTCGCCGGTCGCGAGCGCTGCCCCCGATGCCTGCAGCTCCTCGAGGGCCGCGGCGCTCGCGTCGGGCGCGACGCCCGCGACGAGGTCGGTGAGGATCCGCACCGAGAGCCCGCGCGACAGGGCGTCGCGCGAGGTGGCGAGCACGCAGTGATCCGTCGCGAGGCCGACGACGTCGACCGCGTCGATGTCGGCGCCCGCGAGCACGTCGTCGACCGACTCGCCCGCGTCGGTCGCGCCCTCGAACATCGAATAGGCGGGGATCCCCTGCCCCTTCTTCACGTGGTGCGTCACGCTCGCGGCGTCGAACCACGGGTCATACTCGGATCCGGGCGTGTTCGCGACGCAGTGCACGGGCCAGCTGTCGACGAAGTCGGGATCCTCGGCGAAGTGTCCGCCGTTGTCGCCCTCTGCGTCGTGCCAGTCGCGCGAGGCGACGATCGCGTCGTAGTCGCGCGCGTGCTCCGCGAGGTAGCGCGTCACGCCGATCGCGACGGCGTCACCGCCCTTCACGGCGAGCGCGCCGTCCTCCGTGAAGTCGTTCTGCACGTCGACGATCAGCAGTGCCCGTCCCATGCCACGAGCATAGGCGGGCACCGCCGCCGACTCTAGCCCGCGATCGCCTCCGCGATCGGGGTGTCCCCGTTGCCGAAGTCGATCTTTCGGCCGATCGTCGAGGGATCCTCGAGCACCGCGGCCGCGACCGCCGCCACGTCGGCGCGCGTCACGCGGCCGTCGCCGGGATCCGTCACGCTGATCAGTCCGGTCGGCTCGTCGAGCGTGAGCGGACCGGGGCCGAGGATCGTCCAGTCGAGGTCGGTGCCTCGCAGGTACTCGTCGGCGATCGCCTTCGACTCGGCGTACGCGAAGAACGAGTTGTCCTCGGGCACGCCGTGGTCGCGGCTCGCCTGCAGGTACGACACCATGACATACCGCTTGACGCCGGCCTTCGCGGCGGCGTCCATCGAGCGGATCGCGGCGTCGCGGTCGACCGCGTACGTGCGCTCGGGGGATCCGCCGCCCGCGCCGGCCGACCAGACGATCGCGTCCTGGCCGCGGAACAGGTCGGCGAGCGCGTCGGTGTCGAGGCTCTGGACGTCGGCGACGACGGTCGTCGCGCCGGTCGCGGCGACCTCGTCCTCGTGGTCGGGGTTGCGGAACACACTCGTCACCTCGTCGCCGCGCTGGGCGAGGATCGGTGCGAGCCGGAGAGCGACCTTGCCGTGGCCGCCGATGATGAGAACGCGAGACATCGCGTGCCGCCTTTCCGTGTCTGCGAGCAGGTTCCTCCACGCTATCGCCGCGGATCGGCGCGCGGGCCAGGGACGGCGGATCCGCTTCACTCGGGCGAGTGGTGCTCGAGGAACTCGTACACGTCGGTCGCGTCGACGCCCGGGAAGGATCCCGTCGGCAGCGTCGCGAGGAGCGTGCGCGGCGTCGCGACGTTCGGCCACGCGACGTCGCGCCAGCGGTTGGAGAGGTGCTCGGGCGGGCGCCGGCAGCACACCTCGTCGGCGTGGCGCGAGATCCCGCGGTTCGCGGTGTCGCGCCCGACGAACCACTTCGTGTCCTCGAAGCGCACGCCGACGCTGACGGAGTGCGCGCCCTGGCTCGACTGCTCGACGCGCGCCGTGCACCAGAAGGTGCCCCCGCCTGTGTCGGTGTACTGGAAGTAGGGGTTGAACCGGTCGTCGACGTCGAACACGACCCGGCTCGTCCAGCGACGACAGCACATCTGCCCTTCGATGGATCCGAGCCGGTCGGTCGGGAAGTTCACGTCGTCGTTCTCGTATGCCTTCGTGATCGTGCCCGACTCGTGCACCTTGAGGAAGTGCACGCGGATGCCGAGGTGCCGCGTCGCGAGGTTCGTGAACCGGTGCGCCGCCTGCTCGTACGACACCGAGTACGCGTCGCGGAGATCCTCGATGGAGATCGCGCGGCGCTCCTTCGCGTCGCGCAGCATGTCGACGGCGCGGGCCTCGGGCACGAGCAGCGCGCCCGCGAGGTAGTTCTGCTCGACGCGCTGCCGCAGGAACTCGGCGTACGACGTTGGTTCGGAGTGGTCGAGCATGCGGCTCGCGAGCGCCTGCAGCATGGGGCCGCGCGGATCCGACGACGCCGCGTTCGGCAGGTAGAGCCGGCCGTTGCGCAGGTCGAGCACGCTGCGGGTCGACTGCGGCAGGTCGGGCACGTGGTGCAGCCGCACGCCGAAGTGCGCCGCGATCTCGCCCGCCGCGCGCTGCGTGAGCGGGCCGCCCGGGTGGTCGATCGCGTCGAGCACCTCGCGCGCCGTCTGCTCGAGCTCGGGGAAGTAGTTGTCCTGGGCGCGCATGAGGTGCCGCAACTCGAGGTTCGCCCGGCGCGCTTCCTCGGGCGTCGCCTGCCGCTCGTCGCGCAGCCGGTCGATCTCGCCCGTGAGGCGCAGGATCGCGGCGAGCGCCTCGTCGGGCATGCCCTTGGGGATGCGGAACGGCTCGATGCCGAGCTCGCGGAACCGCGGCGAGCGCATCTCGCGTTCGAGCGCGACCTCGAGGGCGCTGCGCGGGTCGAGCTCCTCCCCCTCGAGCAGCTCATCGGGCGAGACGTCGAGCGCTCGCGCGATCGCCCGCAGCATCGACAGGCGCGGCTCGCGGTGGCCGTTCTCGATCATCGACAGCTGGCTCGGCGCGCGGCCGACGCGATCCGCCAGCTCCGAGAGCCGCATGCCGCGCCTCGTGCGCAGCGCGCGGATCCGCCTGCCCACCGCGATGGCGTCGGCGCGGTCGTCGAGGGGCTCTTCCCGTGCGTCCATGGCGAGATCCTGCCACATTGATCCGAAACACGGAACTTCGCGGAAAGTTCTGCCGAGAAATGTCGATCGCAGGGCTTGTTCTTCACACATCGTGGTTTCACCAGCACACACGGCACCGCCGCACACACGGAGGAGATCGACGATGACCACGAACCCCAACCGCCCCGGATCGCAGACCCAGACGGCCGCCGAGCTGCAGCTCGAGTGGGACGCCGACCCCCGCTGGACCGGGATCACGCGCGACTACACGGCCGAGGACGTCATCCGCCTCCGCGGGAGCGTTCGCGAGGAGCCGACGCTCGCACGCCGCGGCGCCGAGCGCCTCTGGGAGCGCCTGCAGACGGGCGAGTACGTCCGCGCCCTCGGCGCCCTCACCGGCAACCAGGCCGTGCAGCAGGTGCGGGCGGGCCTCGAGGCGATCTACCTGTCGGGCTGGCAGGTGGCAGCCGACGCGAACCTCGCGGGCCAGACCTACCCCGACCAGTCGCTGTACCCCGCCAACTCGGTGCCCGCCGTCGTGCGCCGCATCAACAACGCCCTGCTGCGGCAGGACCAACTCGAGTCGGCCGAGGGATCCCTCTCGCGCGACTGGCTCGCGCCGATCGTGGCCGACGCCGAGGCCGGCTTCGGCGGCCCGCTCAACGCCTACGAGCTCGCCCACGCGATGATCCAGTCGGGCGCGGCGGGGATCCACTGGGAGGACCAGCTCGCGAGCGAGAAGAAGTGCGGCCACCTGGGCGGCAAGGTGCTCGTGCCCACGAGCCAGCACGTGCGCACGCTTAACGCCGCCCGCCTCGCCGCCGACGTCGCGGGCGTGCCAACGATCCAGATCGCGCGGACCGACGCGCTCGCCGCCGACCTGCTGACGAGCGAGGTCGACGAGCGCGACCGCCCCTTCCTGACGGGCGAGCGCTCGAGCGAGGGCTTCTACCGGGTGCGCGCGGGCATCGATCCCGTCATCTCGCGCGGCCTCGCCTACGCGCCGTACGCCGACCTGCTGTGGGTCGAGACGGGCACGCCCGACATCGAGCTGGCGCGCGAGTTCGCCGCGGCCGTGCACGCCGAGTACCCGGGCAAGATGCTCGCCTACAACTGCTCGCCCAGCTTCAACTGGTCGGCGGCGCTCGACGACCGCCAGATCGCGTCGTTCCAGGCCGAGCTGGCCGAACTCGGCTACCGCTTCCAGTTCATCACCCTCGCCGGGTTCCACGCGCTCAACCACTCGATGTTCGAGCTCGCCCGCGGCTACGCCGACAGCGCGATGACCGCGTACGTCGAGCTGCAGAACGCCGAGTTCGCCTCGGAGGCCGATGGCTACACCGCGACGCGCCACCAGCGCGAGGTCGGCACGGGCTACTTCGACTACGTCTCGCAGGCCCTCAACCCCGACGCCTCGACGCTCGCGCTCGCGACGTCGACCGAGGCGCAGCAGTTCCACTGATCCTTCCCTCACGTCAGGAGACTCCCATGACGCTCATCGACTCCCCCACGCCCACGACGACCCCGCCCGAGCGCACCTACCCCGGCATCGACATCACCGGGCCGATGCACGAGCGCTTCGAGCAGATCCTCACGCCCGAGGCCCTCGCCTTCCTCGCGCAGCTGCACGAACTGTTCGCGGGCCCGCGCTACGACCGCCTCGCGGCGCGCCTGCGGCACGGCTACGAGATCGGCAACGGACACGACCCGCGGTTCCGCGAGGACACCAGGCGGATCCGCGAGCGCCGCGACTGGCGCGTCGCGGGCGCCGGCCCGGGCCTCGAGGACCGCCGGGTCGAGATCACGGGCCCCGCGGATCCGCGCATGACGGCGAACGCGCTGAACTCGGACGCGAAGGTGTGGCTCGCAGACCTCGAGGACGCGACGAGCCCCACGTGGCGCAACGTCATCGGCGGCCAGCTGTCGCTCTTCGACGCGATCCGCGGCCAGCTCGACCACACGGCGCCGAACGGCCGCCGCTACACCGTGACGAACGAGGCGCCGCCGACGATCGTCATGCGGCCCCGCGGCTGGCACCTCGAGGAGCACCACCTCGAGTTCACCGACCGGCACGGGCGCACGATGGCGACCTCGGCGTCGCTCGTCGACTTCGGCCTCTACGCCTTCCACAACGCGCACGAGCTCGTGCGGCGCGGCCGCGGGCCGTACTTCTACCTGCCGAAGATCGAGCAGGCCGAGGAGGCCCGGCTCTGGGACCAGGTGTTCGCGTTCACCGAGCAGTTCCTCGACCTGCCGCACGGCACGATCCGCGCGACCGTGCTGATCGAGACGCTGCCCGCGGCGTTCCAGATGGAGGAGATCCTCTACGAGCTGCGCGACCACTGCGCGGGGCTCAACGCGGGGCGGTGGGACTACATCTTCTCGATCATCAAGACCTACCGCGGCCGCGGTTCGCGGTTCGTCCTGCCCGATCGCAACGAGGTGACCATGACGGTCGGCTTCATGCGGGCCTACACCGAGCTGCTCGTGAAGACGTGCCACAAGCGCGGGGCGCACGCGATCGGCGGCATGAGCGCCTTCATCCCCTCGCGGAACGACGCCGAGGCCAACGCCAACGCGTTCGCGAAGGTCGCGGCCGACAAGCAGCGCGAGGCGGGCGACGGCTTCGACGGCACGTGGGTCGCGCACCCCGACCTCATCCCGGTCGCACGGGCCGAGTTCGACGCCGTGCTGGGCGACCGCCCGCACCAGCTCGACCGCCGCCGCGACGACGTCGACGTGCGCGAGCGCCACCTGCTCGACCTGCGCATCGGCCGCGGCATCACCGACGAGGGCGTGCGCGGCAACGTCGAGGTCGCGATCCGCTACATCGAAGCGTGGCTGCGCGGCCAGGGCGCCGTCGCGATCGGCGGGCTCATGGAGGACGCCGCGACGGCCGAGATCGCCCGCTCGCAGATCTGGCAGTGGATCCGCCAGGACCGTGAGACCGAGGAGGGCACGCCGATCACGCACGAGCTTGTCTCGGGCCTCGTCGGCGACGTCGTCGCGTCGGTCGAGCGCGCGGCCGGCGACCGCTTCGACGAGGCCGCCGCGGTCTTCCGCGACGTCGCGCTCGCGCCGCGGTTCGCGCCGTTCCTGACGACGAAGGCGTACGCCGAGCACCTCGTCGAGCGCGCCTGAGCGCCGAGCGAAGCAGAGGAGCGGGCCCCGCGCGGGGTCCGCTCCTCTTCGCTGCGCGCGGGCGCCGCGGTGCGAGACTGGGATCATGAGCACGCAGCCCGCCCCGCAGCAGCGCGAGAGCCTCTTCAGTCGCGCGCTGCACCCGATCCTCCTGCTCGGCGTCATGTGGGCGATCCAGCTCGCCGACGCGATCACGCCCGGCTCCTGGAACGGCGTCCTCGCGATCGAGTCGTGGCGCCTGCGCGGGCTCGACGGCGTCATCCTCTCGCCCCTGCTGCACTCGGGCTGGGGCCACCTGCTCGCCAACTCCGCGCCCTTCGCGCTGCTCGGGATCCTCGTGGCGCTCGACGGCGCGCGCCGGTTCTGGGGCGTGACGGCCGTCGTCGCCGTCGTCGCGGGGCTCGGCACGTGGTTCGTGAACTCACCCGGCACGCTCACGGTCGGCGCGTCGGGGCTCGTGTTCGGCTACTTCGGGTACCTGCTCGTGCGCGCGTTCGTCGCGCCGTCGCTCGGCCACGGGATCCTGTATGCGCTCATCGCGATCGGCGTCGCCGGCGTGTACGGCGGCGCGATGTTCGCGGGCATCTTCTCGGCGGGATCCGGCATCTCCTGGCAGGCGCACCTGTTCGGCGCGATCGGCGGAGGGGTCGCGGCGGTCGCGTTCAGGCCCCGGCGTTAGCATGGGGCGCATGGATCGACGATCGCCCCTCGGGGCAGTGAGGAGGCTGTCGACGCGCTCTGCGTCGGCGGGCCAGGGAGCCTGAACGGCATCCCCTCATCACGCATGCCCGCAACGCGCGCGGGCTGCGCCTCACCCACTCTCG
>JAJUIM010000290.1 GCA_029267645.1 Microbacterium sp. | reverse complement strand
ATCGCGGCCGAGGTGAACGGTGACCAGGAGATGGTGCAGGCGCTCGTGCGCCCGTGGATCCATGGCGACCGTGTCGAGGGCGACTCGCTTGACCTGATCGTGGCGTTCGTCGGCATGCTCCGCGACGCGCACCTGCCCGAGTGCCCGGCCGTGAACGCGGGAGACGAGTCGTGAGCGCCTCGACGGACGAGATGGTCGCCGAGCTCCTCGACCTCGAGCAGGAGATGCGCGACGCCCGCATGACCGTCGGTGCGCGCGAGGAGCACGTGCAGCGACGGATGGGCATCACGCTCGCGCACTACACGATGCGCCTGCACCGGGCGATCGAGACGGACGCCGCCGCGCGGCACGCACCGATGCTCGTCGGCACGCTCCACGAGGAGCGCGTGCGCCGAGATACTCGCGGCCACCGCGCCCGCGTGCTGCGCACGACGGGGGAGGACGCACGATGACAACTCCGTACTACCAGGACGACCTGGTCACGCTCTATCACGGCGACTGCCTCGAGGTGACGGACTGGCTCACGGCCGACGTGCTGGTCACGGACCCACCGTATGGGATCAGGTGGTCGGGAGTAGCGAACTACGCCCGGGGAGAGCGCCAAGACCGGCGCACGCAGGGTAACGAAATGCCGATCGCGAACGACGGTGATCTCACCGTGAGAGATGAGGTCCTCGCGGCGTGGGGTGACCGGCCTGCGATGGTTTTCGGGACCTGGCGGAGAGAACGGCCGAGGGGCACGCGGCATCGGCTTGTCTGGTGGAAGCGCGGCCAGGCGCCGGGCCCCACCCGGTCGCCGTTCGTGCTGCAGGACGAGGAGATCTACGTCATCGGCGGCGGGCGGCCTCGGGCGGATTCACCGCTGCGGTCGGTGCTTAGCACCGAAGAATCCCGGTCGCGGATTGTGTCGGAGGTGGGGCATCCGACCCCCAAGCCGGTCGGTTTGATGGAGACGCTGATCGAAAGGTGCCCGGAGGGGACGGTCGCGGACCCTTTCGCGGGGTCCGGCGCGACGTTGCTCGCCGCCCGGAACCTCGGTCGCCGTGTCATCGGGGTTGAGCTCGAGGAGCGGTACTGCGAGGTCATCGTGCGGCGTCTGTCGCAGCAGGCGTTCGACTTCAGCGCGCTCGAGCCCATCACGCCCGAGGTGCGGTCGTCCGGCTGGCCGCATCACGACGACGAGACCGGGCTGTTCAAGGAGTGGGCGTCGTGAGCGCGCGATACAGCGAGGCGGAGGCAGCCTGATGCCCCTCCCACACGAGCTCGGCTGGGCGATCGACGCCGCCGAGAACGAAGACGCCCTCACAGCCAAGACCGAGCAGCACGTCACGATCGACCGGCAGACGCTCTACGTCCTCCTGTCCGGCGCTCGCCGCCTGAAGGGGATCCAGGTGGCGTGGCTGGTGCCGGGCCCGGTGCCGTCGCTGCACGAGCGGGCGCGGCGCGCGACGGCGAGGCGTTGGCCGGCGTTGGTGCGCGCGATCGAGCGGAGCCTCGACTGATGGCCGCCGCTGATGTCGCCCACGGCCAGGGACGCGCCCCGGGCGTCGCGTACTGCGGGCGCCGCACGACCTGGCATGTGGCCTGGATCCACGTGGACTGCCGCGACTGCCTCGCGGCCTATCGAGCAGACGGAAACCGGATACCCCGATGAAGACAGCATTTGACATGGACACGAACGCGGCCCTCGCGTCGCTTCTGATGCCGCGCGGCCGGAACGCGCCGCGCCCGATCACGCCCGATTGGGAGATCGGCGACGTGTGGACCGACCCAGACACGCGCACGCGGTGGATCATCCGCAACATCCTGCGCCTGCAGGATCACGTGGAGCTCGAGGCGGTGTCATCGACGGCGGCGCAGTCGCGCCACTGGACGACGCGCCTCTCGCGGCTCGGCGTGAAGCCCGTGAGGACGGGGGCGGCGAGGTGAGCACGGTGGATGTGTTCGCGGATCCGTCGATCGAGCACGGCACCCCGGAGGGGTACGCGGCCGGGTGCCGCGGTGCGGGCTGTCCCGCGGGCCGCGCGTACGGCTTCTCGTGCTCGCGCGCGATGATCGCCTCGCGTGGCGACGCCCGCTACAAGGCGCTGCGCGCGGAGGGCTACACGCCGGAGCAGATGGCGGAGGCGCTCGCGCTCCCGAAATCGACCGACGCGCCATCGGGCAAGGGCCGCGCGACGGTCACCACGAAGCGCCACCGCGGCACGCCGAGCCCGGCCCCAGCCCGGAAGCCCAAGACCGCCCCGGCGCCCGCGCCCGAGACCGAGCGCGCGCCCGCGGTCGAAGTGGAGGCGACTCGCGAGTTTGTGGACGCCGCGACGACGCCGCGCCCGCGCCTGTACGACGGGGGACCGGTCGTGGTGGAGCGGCCGCGCGACGTGAGCCCGGAGTGGTGGCAGGTGCAGCGTGACGCCGAGGTCGTGACGCTCACGGGCGAGCGTGACGAGGCACGAGCGGCGCTTCTCGTCGCGCTCGAGGCGATCGGCCGCCGCGACGCGGACATCGACCGCCTCACGCACGAGGTCGACGAACTGCGCCAGGAGGCGCGCGACCGCGAGGCCGCGGCCGTCGCCATCCGCTTCAACGTGACGCCCTCGCACCGCCTCGAGGCCAGAACCAGCGCCGCCGAACGCCTCACGACCGTGGGGCCCAAGCCGCGCGCCGTCACCGTCGAGACCGTCGCGCCCGCCCCGAAGCGTCGCCGCCGCCTCTTCGGCTGGTCCACGCGCTGATCGACAGGAGATACACGACATGGACACCACCCGCACGCACGTGATCACGGTGCATCCCGACGAAGCACGCCCCGGCGACCGCATGACTATCACGTTCACGATCCCCGACGACGGCACCACGATCCAGCGTTTCGAAGCGCACCCAGCCGGCCCGCGGATCACCCTCCCGGGCGT
>JAJUIM010000129.1 GCA_029267645.1 Microbacterium sp. | reverse complement strand
TCTCGGATCGCGGCACGGTGGCCGCCAAGGAGACAGCATGAACGGCGAACGCAACTGGGCGGGCAACCTCGAGTACCGGGCGGAGCGCGTCGCGCGCCCGACGTCGCTCGACGAGCTTCGGGAGATCGTGCGCGCGGGCGGTCCGCTGCGCGCGGTCGGCACGCGGCACAGCTTCAACGCCATCGCCGACACGACGGGAACACTCGTCTCGCTCGCGGACATGCCGCGCGAGATCGACGTGCGCGACGGGTTCGTGCGGATTTCGGGCGGTGTGCGGTACGGCGACGTCGCGCCCGCGCTCGAGGCGGAGGGGTGGGCGCTCGCGAATCTCGCGTCGCTGCCGCACATCTCGGTGGCGGGAGCGATCGCGACGGGCACCCACGGATCCGGCGACGCGATCCCGTCGCTCGCGGCCGCCGCGCGGTCCGTCACGTTCCTGACCGCGGCGGGCGACGAGGTCACGCTGAGCCGGGGCGACGCCGACTTCGGCGGCGCCGCCGTGCACCTCGGGGCGCTGGGCGTCGTGACCGAGGTCGAGCTCGACACCGAGCCGACCTACGAGGTCGAGCAGCACGTGTTCGACGCGCCCCGGTGGGACGCGATCCTCGCCGACTACGACGCCGTCACCTCGCTCGGCGACAGCGTCAGTCTGTTCACGACGTGGCGCAGCGCCGAGACGGCCGACCAGCTCTGGGTGAAGCGGCGCGCGTCTCGGGGGCCGTTCGACGCCGCGGGCGCCGAGCGGCTGGGCGCGACGGCGGCCGACGGCCCGCGCCACCCGATCCCCGGCGTCGACCCCGCGGCGTGCAACGAGCAGGGCGGCGTCGCGGGCCCCTGGCTCGACCGGCTGCCGCACTTCCGCCTCGACTTCACGCCGAGCGTGGGGGAGGAGCTCCAGAGCGAATTCCTGCTGCCGCGCGAGCACGCGGCCGACGCGATCCGCGCGGTGCTCGCGATCGCCGACGCGATCTCGCCGCTGCTGTTCGTCTGCGAGATCCGCACGGTCGCCGGCGACGAGACGTGGCTGAGCCCCTCGTCGCACCGCGACTCGATCGCGCTGCACTTCACGTGGCACCGCGACGAGCAGGCCGTGCGCGGCGTGCTGCCGACGCTCGAGGCGGCGCTCGTGCCCTTCACCGCGCGCCCGCACTGGGGCAAGGTGTTCACGACGCCGGGTGCGGACGTCGCGGCGCTGTACCCGCGGCTCGACGACTTCCGCGAGCTGCGGCGGGCGATGGATCCTGACGACCGGTTCCAGAACGACTTCACGCGCGCCCTGGAGCTCTGAGGCTCAGGCGGCGTCGCCCTCGGCGATCGCGAGCGCGGCCTCCTCGGGCTCGACCTCGCCGTGGCCGTCGGCTGTCGCGAGCAGGCGACGGCCCGAGAAGACGACGATCGCCGCGATGAGCGCAGCGATCGTGCCGAAGACGTAGGGCGCGGTGTGGCCCCAGTGGTCTGCCAGCAGCGCCGCGACGGGCGGCGCCGCGGCGCCGCCGAGGAAGCGCACGCCCGAGTAGGCGCCCGACGCGATCGGCCGCGGCAGGTCGGTCGAGTCCATGACGGTCTCGGTGAGGATCGTGTTCATGAAGCCGAACAGCAGGCCGCCGATGATGATGCAGACGACGAGCACGGCCTTGTTGTTCACGAGCAGCCCGGCGACGAGCAGGTCGACGGCGATGAGCGGCATGACGATGAGGATCGCGGTCGAGCGCTTCACGAAACGCAGCAGGAGCGGGGCGCCCCAGACCGATGTGATGGCGAGGCCGAGACCCCAGCCGAAGAACGTGAAGCCGATGCCGAGCGCGCCGAATCCGAGCGGGAACGGCGAGTACGCCAGCAGGACGAAGAAGGCCATGTTGTAGAACACCGCCGCGACCGCGAGCAGGCCGAGGGCGGGGCGCCCGAGGGCGCGGATCGAGGCCGTGATGCGCACGGGGTGCGGCTTCTGCGCGGGCTTGTCGAGCAGCGTGATGACCGCGATGAACGCGATCGCCATGAGCACGGTGACGCCGAAGAACGGCGCGCGCCAGGTCGCGGATCCGAGCAGCCCGCCGACGAGCGGACCGATCGCGAGGCCGAGGCCCATCGAGGCCTCGTAGAGCATGATGGCGCTCGAGCTGCCGCCCGCCGCGCTGCCGACGATCGTCGCGAGCGCGGTCGAGATGAACAGGGCGTTGCCGAGGCCCCAGCCGGCGCGGAAGCCGATCACGGCGTCGACCGATCCGCTCACGGCGCACAGCAGCGAGAACACGAAGATGAACGCGAGGCCGATCAGCAGCGTGCGCTTGGCGCCGAGCCTGCTCGACAGGAAGCTCGTGAAGAGCATCATGGCGCCCGTGATGACGAGGTAGCTCGTGAAGAGCAGCTCGCTCTCTGCGGGCGAGGCCTCGAGGGCCTCCGCGATGGCCGGAAGGATGGGATCGACGAGCCCGATCCCCATGAACGCCACGACGCTCGCGAACGCGACGGCCCACACGGCCCTCGGCTGCTTCCAGATTGTTCCTGTCTCTCCTGCGCTCACTGCGCGGTCTCCTTCGTGTCGTTGTCGTCTGCGCGGCGCGGGCTGATGCGTGCCGTGAGGATCCGAGCGGCCTCTCGCAGGTGCTCCCACTCGTCGTCGCCCAGCCCGTCGAAGCGGGGGAGGAGCGCGGTCGCGAGCTGGCGCCGCCACGCGGCGAACGCGCGCTCGCCCTCGGCGGTCGCGGCGACGCGGACGGCGCGGGAATCCTCGGGATCCGGCTCGCGCACGACGAGGCCCTGCGCCGCCATCGTGCCCACGAGGCGCGTCGCGCCGGGCTGTGTGATGCGGCTGAGCTGGGCGAGATCGCCCACGCGGAGCGGCCCGCGCTCGGCGAGGATCGCGAGCGTGCGCCACTGGGCGGACGGCGCCTCGTTGCGGGTGTCGAGCGCCGCGACGCGCGTGAGCACGTGGGCGGCGACGATGATCTTCTCGAGGTCGTCGGATGCGGTCACCGGGCTATATTACTGCGTTATATAACCAGGGTATGTATACGGACGCGAAACGGGCCGGAGGCGACGTCGCCTCCGGCCCGTTTCGCGAGGGTCAGCGCCGCGTGATCTGCGAGCGGACCTTGCTCGCCTTCTTGGCCGACTTCGCCTTCTTCTTGTCGTCCTTCGAGGCGGGCTCGGAGCGGTACTTGTGCTCGTTGCCGGCGATGGGCGAGTCGTCGGACACGGTGCCGCCGTGCGACGCCGTGCGGATGTCGCGCATGGTGCCGAGCGCCAGCGCGAAGGTGATGCCCCAGCTGAGCCATGCGAGCGCGACGCGCCACGTGAACGGCTGTCCGCCGGATCCGCGCAGCAGCGTCCAGCCGCTCGTCACTGCGCCGATGATGCCGGTTCCGAGGAGGTATTTGCGCATGTGTCCACCGTAACGGCACGCGGCGCGCGACGTGGCCTAGGCTGATCTCGTCGAAGGAGAGTGGCTATGCCGAGAGCAGATCTTGTCGTTGTCGCCAACCGCCTGCCCGTTGACCGGGTCGAAGGCCCCGACGGGGAGCCGATCTGGCGCCGTTCACCGGGCGGGCTCGTCACCGCCCTCGAGCAGGCCATGCACAGCCTCGACGGCGCATGGGTGGGCTGGGGAGGAAAGCCCGATCTCGAGGTCGAGCCCTTCGAGTTAGACGACACGCTCCTCGTGCCCGTCTCGCTCAGCCGCGAAGACCTGCGCGACTACTACGAGGGCTTCTCGAACGGCACGATCTGGCCGCTGTACCACGACGTCATCGCCGCGCCCGAGTTCAAGCGCTCCTGGTGGGACGCGTACGTGCGCGTCAATCGCCGCTTCGCCGAGGCAGCGGCAGAGCACGTCGAGGACGGCGGGTTCGTGTGGGTGCAGGACTACCAGCTGCAGCTCGTGCCGCAGATGGTGCGCGAGCTGCGCCCCGATGTCACGATCGGCTATTTCCACCACATCCCGTTCCCGGCCTACGCGCTCTTCGCGCAGCTGCCCTGGCGGCGCCAGGTGCTCGAGGGGCTGCTCGGCGCCGACGTCGTCGGATTCCAGCGGCTCGCCGACGCGGGTAACTTCCAGCGCTCGATCCGCCGCCTCCTGAACTACCCGA
The DNA here is from genome assembly GCA_029267645.1 of Microbacterium sp. Classification (GTDB taxonomy): domain Bacteria; phylum Actinomycetota; class Actinomycetes; order Actinomycetales; family Microbacteriaceae; genus Microbacterium. The sequence goes on along the minus strand of JAJUIM010000129.1, from coordinate 1,787 downwards.
CGAAGGGCGATACCGTCACGGTGCCGACGATCGATGACGATCCGCGCGTCGTCATCTCGAAGGCCTATCCGATCTCGATCGACGCGAACCACTTCCTCGAGCTCGCGAAGCGCCCCGACGTCATCGCGCGTGCGCAGCAGCTGCGCGAGGAGATCGGATCCGAGAAGCTCATGCTGGGCGTCGACCGGCTCGACTACACGAAGGGCATCCGCCACCGCCTGAAGGCGTACGGCGAGCTGCTCGCCGACGGGCGCATCAGCGGCCACGAGGCGACGCTCGTGCAGATCGCGAGCCCGAGCCGCCCCGGCGTCGAGGCGTACCAGGAGCTGCGCGACGAGATCGAGATGACGGTCGCCCGCATCAACGGCGACTACTCGACGGTCGAGAACACGGCGATCCGCTACCTGCATCAGGGGTACCCCCGCGAGGAGATGGTCGCGCTCTACCTCGCGGCCGACGTCATGCTCGTCACGGCGCTGCGCGACGGCATGAACCTCGTCGCGAAGGAATACGTTGCGGTCCGCGGCGACAACACGGGCGTGCTCGTGCTGAGCGAGTTCGCGGGCGCGGCCGACGAGCTGGGCAGCGCGCTCCTCGTGAACCCGCACGACATCGAGGGCATGAAGGACATCATGATGCGCGCGCTCACGATGCCGCCCGCCGAGCAGGCGCGCCGCATGAAGACGATGCGGCGCAAGGTGTTCGACAACGACGTCGAGAAGTGGGGGCAGAGCGTCCTGAGCGACCTCCGCGAGATCCGCGCGCGCAGGAGGAGCCAGTGACGGCGGCCGACGCGCTGCTCGACTCCGTCGTGCGCGCCGAGAAGCTGCTCGTCGCGCTCGACTTCGACGGCACCCTCGCGCCGTTCGAAGCGGATCCCATGCGGGCGCGCGCGACGCCCGAGGCGCGTCGCGCGGTCGCCCGTCTCGCGGCGGCGCCGGGCGTGACCGTCGCCTTCGTGTCGGGCCGCTCGCTCGCCGACCTGCGGGTGATCGCCGAGCACGACGATGCTTCGCCCATCTGGCTCGAGGGATCCCACGGCGCCGAGCAGTGGCGCCCCGGCGGCGTGCCCGTGCCCGCGGCGCCCGAGGCGCCGCCCGAGACCCCCGCGGTGCTCGAGGCCGCGCATCGAGCGGCGGAGGGCTTCGAGGGCGCGTGGATCGAGGACAAGCGATTCGGGTTCGGCCTGCACACCCGCACCTCGCCCGAGGGCGTCGAACCTCGAGCGCAGGCGGCCCTCGATGGGATCGTCGCCGACCTCGCCCCGACGTGGCGCCGGCGCGAGGGCAAGCACGTGCTCGAGTTCGCGTGGCGGCACGAGGGCAAGGACGACGCGGTCGCGCGGCTGCGCGAGGAGACGGCGGCCGACGCCGTCGTGTTCGCGGGCGACGACGTGACCGACGAGGACGCGCTGGCGTCGCTTCGCGACGGCGACCTGGGGATCCGCGTCGGCGCGGGCCCGACGGCCGCGCGGCTCACGGTCGCCGACACGCCCGCGCTCGCGGAGGTGCTCGAGCAGCTCGCGGCTCGGCGTGCTTCTCGGAATCCTCCCAGGGAATAGACTTCGAGCGTGAACGACGTGGCAGCAGGAGCACCCGGCGCGGGCCGGACGGCGCTCGTGCATGCATTACGCTGGGGACACGGTCGATTCTCCGGCGGCACAACCGCCCGCTCCCGCCGATCCGGCAGGGACACACCGCATCCGCGCTACACCCGCGGCGTTCACGCCAAGAATGCGAAGCTCATTCGCTCCGCCGCACAGCAGTCTGTCGTCGGCTGACACTCGA
>JAJUIM010000421.1 GCA_029267645.1 Microbacterium sp. | reverse complement strand
GAACACGATCGGGAACACGAGGGCCGCAGCCGAGGCGTAGACCGAGAAGTCGTAGTACTCGAGCGTGCTGCCGAGCCACCCGCTGAGCGCGGCGCGGCCGCCCTGCCCCCGCTTCGTCGTCTTCTGCGGCTGCGATGCCGCGACGTCGGTGGACGTCATCGTTCTCCTTGCATCATCGTTGATCCAGCACCATGGGTAAGCGCTTTCCTTGGCAGGCTATACCCGAGATCCGCCGCCGTCAAAACGATTCAACCGCGTCGTTTCGCGGAAACCGGTTCCCGTTCCCAGTCCCGAATCATTCAGAACAAGTTAGAATCGACAGCGATGACTCGCCTCGACCATTCCGTCTCGGCAGCGCCCGACACGCTGCGCCGCGCCGGGCTGCGCGTGACCGCGCAGCGCACGGCCGTGCTCGACGCGCTCGCGGCGACGTCCCACGCCGCCGTCGACGAGCTGCACGAGCGCGTGCAGTCGCGGATTCCCGGCGTCGCGCTGCAGACCGTGCACGGCATCGTCAACGACCTGACGGCGGCGGGCATCGCGCAGCGCGTGAGCCTGCCCGGAGCCGCGAGCGCGCTGTACGAGCTCGCGCGCGGCGACAACCACCATCACGTGCAGTGCGTCGTGTGCGGCCGCGTCGAGGACGTCGAGTGCGTCGTCGGCGAGGCCCCCTGTCTTACGCCCCACGACGACCACGGCATGCGCATCCTCGAGGCGAGCGTCACCTTCCGCGGCGTGTGCGCCGACTGCGACGCCCAGGCCTGAGCCTCACCGCCTCGCCCGCCGTCTGCGATTTCGGCGAGGAGCTGAGCGAAACGGCGATTCCGTCAGATCCTCGACAAAAGGCCAGACGCTCGGCGAGGCCCGCCCTCACCCCGCGACGAGGCGCGCGGTGCCCGCCTCGTACTCCGTGAGGTCGCCCGTCTCGCCCCTGCGGTGCGCGCGGCGCCCCACGACGAGCATGTACGCGAGGAAGATGCCCAGCGCGAGCGCGCCGATGCCGATCTTCACCGCGTGCGGCCACTCCTGCCGCGTGATGAAGCCCTCGACGAGCCCCGAGAGCCCGAGCGCGAGCAGCAGGCCGACCACGACCGTCGCGAGGGCGCGGCCCTCGGAGGCGAGCGCCTCGCCGCGCGTGCGCGCGCCGGGGGCGATCCAGGCCCAGAAGATGCGCATACCGGCCGCGCCCGCGACGAAGATGCACGTCATCTCGAGCAGGCCGTGGGGCAGGATGAACAGCAGGAAGTCGTCGCCGTGGCCGTACCAATTCATGACGGCCGCCGAGACGCCGAGCCCCACCGCGTTCTGCACGATGACGTAGACGGGCCAGATGCCGGTGATGCCGAACATGATCGCCTGCGCGGCGATCCACGCGTTGTTCGTCCACACCATGCCCGCGAAGACGCCCTCGGCGTGCTCGCTGTAGTACGCGACGAAGTCCTCCTCGGCGTACTGCTCGAGGCTCGCGTCGTCGCCGAGCGCGGCCATGTATGCGGGATCCTGCTGCGCCCACCAGCCGACGAGCACGACGATCGCGATGAACGAGACGGCGACGACGAGCGTGTCCCACCGGATCCGGTAGAGCGCGGCCGGCAGCTGGCGCGCGAAGAACCGCGGCACCTGGCGCAACACGTTCTCGGGCGTGCCCGTGAGCTTCAGGCGCGCCCGCGCGAGGATGTTCGAGACGTAGTCACCCGCCTGCGTGCGTCCCACCGACGTCTTGATGTCGGCGAGGTCGGCCGAGGCGGCGCGATACAGGTGCACGAACTCGTCGGTCTCGGCGCCCGTGAGCCGGCGCCGCCGCGCGAGCTGATCGAGCCGATCCCATTCGGGCCGGCGCTCGTCGATCAGTGCGTCGAGGTTCACCTGATTAACTGTACG
>JAJUIM010000009.1 GCA_029267645.1 Microbacterium sp. | reverse complement strand
GCTGCTGAACGCCATCGACGATCGCCGCGCCGTCTTCGTCGGCGGCAAGGGCGGCGTGGGCAAGACGTCGATCGCCTCGGCGCTCGCGCTCGCAAGCGCGCGGCGCGGCTCGCGCGTGCTCGTGGTGTCGACCGATCCCGCACACAACCTCGGCCACCTGTGGCAGCGAGCCGTCGGCGACGAGGTGACCACGCTGTGGGACGGATCCGGTCGCGTCGACGGCGTCGAGATCGACCCCGCGCGCACGGTCGATGTGCACCTCGCGGCCGTGTCGGACACGATGACGCGCCTGCTGCCGGAGCACCTGCATCGGGCGGCACGAGATCACCTCGACTCCGCGCGCGATGCGCCGGGCACGCACGAATCGGCCGTGCTCGAGCGCGTCGCCGAGACACTCGAGACGGGGCTCGATCGCTACGACCTCGTCATCTTCGACACCGCGCCCTCCGGGCACACGCTGCACCTGCTCGCGATGCCAGAGCGCATGACCGGCTGGACGGAGAAGCTGCTCGCCAACCGCGACCGGTCGGAGCGCTTCGCCGCAGCGTACGGCGCCCTGGGCGGCATCAAGGACACGTCCGACCGCGACGCCGAGCTGCGCCGCATGCTGCTGCGCCGCCGAGCGCGCTTCTCGCGCATGCGAGACGTCCTCGCCGATCCCCGCCGTGCGGGCTTCCTGCTCGTCACCGTCGCCGAGCCGATGCCCCTCGCCGAGAGCCGAGAAGTGACCACGCAGCTGCGCAACCTCGATCTCGACCTCATCGGCGTGGTCGCGAACCGCCTCTCCCCCGCCGACCTCATGCCCGCGAGGCGCCGCCGCGAGGAGGAGCTGCTCGCGGACCTCGAGCTCGGCGCGCCCCTGACGCGGATCCCCCTCGTCGATGAGCTCATCGGCCTGCCGGCGCTCGACGCCCTCGCGGGGGTGCTCGGCCCCTGAGCGCCCGTGATGTGGGCCAGGGTCTGGCGGATCCGCCCGAATCGTCAGGCCCTCGGCGAGAGGTCAGCTCCTCGGTGAAGGGTCAGGCGGGCGGATCCGCCATCGTCGCCGCGGCGAGCGCGACGAACGCGCGGAGCGCGGGGGATCCGGGCTCGTCGCGCGTGAGGATCCGCGAGGCGACGCGCGCCGAGGTCGCGAGCGGCACGAACGCGATGCCGTCGCGGCCGTAGGCCCCGACGATCGACGCGCCCGCGATGTTGAGCCCCATGCCGGCCGCGACGACCTCCATGGTCTCGTCGGCGCTCGTCGCGACGTGCTCGATGCGGCACCGCTCGGGCAGGCGCGGATCGATCGCCCCGTACCAGGGCACGTCGCACGCGCCCTTGCGGGCCATGCCGACGAGCACCTCGCCGAAGAGGTCGTCGGGCGCGAGGATCACGCGGTCGGCGAGGCGGTGCACCGACGGCAGCGCGACGACGAGGGGCTCCTCCCACAGCTCGACGGCCGCGATGCCGGCGTGATCGGCACCGGGCGCGAGCTCGACCGACACGGCGCAGTCGACCGCGCCTCGGCGCACGTCGTCGGCCCCGCCCGCGAGGCCCAGCGGCACGAGCCGCGGTGTGACGGCAGGCAGGCGCTCGAGCGCGGCCCCGAGGATCATGCGCAGGCCCGTGCTCGACGCGGCGTATCCGATGCGCAGCTCGGTCGCCGCCTCGCCCTCGGCCCACGCCGCGATCGCCCCGACCGACGCCGTCGCCTCGCGCGCGAGCGGCACGAGCTCCGCGCCGTCGGCCGTGAGCGCGACCGACCGCGAGCTGCGGTCGAACAGCCTGCGGCCGAGCGTGCGCTCGAGGCCCGCGACCTGCTGGCTGAGCGACGAGGGGGCCATGCGCAGGCTCGCCGCGGCCCTGCCGAAGTGCTGCTCCTCTGCGACCGCGAGGAAGCACCGCAGCTGGTGCAGCGTGATGTCCATCCCTCGAATCTGCCACACGTTCGCCCGCCGAAACCCCCGGCCGCCGCGCGCGTACGTTCGGGCAGGCCGAATGATCGTTCGGAACTTCTCGCCGCCGCGCGCATGCGCGAGCCCGCCCCGGCGGGAAAGAATGACCGACATGCCCGTGAGCCACCACCGCGACGTCGCCTACGCCTCCCGCCCGTCGGGCGAGCTGCTGCTCGACCTCACGCTGCCCGGCCGCGCAGCGGACGGCGGGCCCGTGCCGGTCGTCATCTGGCTGCACGGCGGCGGCTGGTTCACGGGGGATCGCACGCTCGCGCCCGATCTCGACGAGCGCGCGCGGCGCACGGGCCTCGCGTACGCGAGCATCGAGTACCGCCTCTCCCCCGAGGCCCGCTTCCCCGCCCAGATCATCGACGTGCGCGAGGCCGTGCGCTTCCTGCGCTCGCACGCCGACCGCTGGAACCTCGACCCCGAGCGCATCGGGCTGTGGGGATCCTCGGCGGGCGCACACCTCGCGGCGCTCGCTGGCGCGACGGGGCACGTCGCGCGCTGGGAGGGCGAGGATCCCGTCCCCGGCGCCCCGAGCGCGGCCGTGCAGGCCGTCGCCGCCGCGTATCCGCCCGTCGACCTCGCCCGCATCGTCGACGACGCGAGCGATGCGAGGCCCGGCGCGGATCCGGCCGCCTTCCCCGAGTCGCGCCTGCTGGGCGGCGTGCCCAGGGAGCACCCCGCGCTGGCGGCGAGCGCGGATCCCACGACCCACCTGCGCGAGGCGCCAGGCCTGCCGCCGTTTCAGATCGCGCACGGCACGGCCGACGTCGCCGTGCGGCCCGACCAAAGCGTGCGGCTGTTCGAGGCGCTCGAGGCCGCGGGCGCCGACGCCGAGCTGTTCCTGCTCGACGGCTACAAGCACGGCTTCCTCAACCCCGGCGGACGCATGGAAGCCGGCCTGAGCGACGTCATGGACGACGGCCGGCTCGAGGCCAAGGTGTGGGCGCCCGCGCGCCGCCGCACGACCTCCGGCGTCGACGAGCCCGGCCGGTTCGGCTTCGAGACGATCGACGACTTCCTGCGCACCCGACTGCGCGCCCGACCCGAAGGAGAACGCCCATGACCTACTCGACCGACGAGATCGGCGCGATGCGCCTCGTGCGGGGCGTCCTGCCGGGCGAGCCCGTGCCGTACACGGTCGCGAGCGGCGAAGGGCTGTCGTTCGAGACGGCCGGCCAGCTGTGGACCGTGATCGCGCGCGGCAGCGACTCGGGCGGGGCCTTCGACGCCGCCTACATCCGCGGCCGCCGCGGCGCCGAGTCGCCCCTGCACGCGCTGCCCGACGCGCACCGCACGTTCGTCGTGATCGACGGCCTCGTGCAGGTGTGGCTCGGCACCGCCCCGGGCGACGACGCGCCCGTCGAGAGCCGCCTGCTCGGCCGCGGCGACTCAGTCGTCGTGCCCGATGGCGTACTGTTCGGCTACCGCATGCGCACCGAGGGTTCGCGCCTGTTTCTCTTCTCGGCGCCGGGCGGCGCGCTCGACGCGCTCCTCGCCTCCGCGCGCGGCACGGCCGCGCACATCTACTCGGCGCGGCCCGCAGACGACGCGCTCATCCTCCCCGCGAACGCGACGCGCCTCGCGCTGCCGTCCGCGGATCCCCGCGACGCGGCGGACGACGCGCTGCCGCCGGGCGCGGATCCGTATGTCCTCCGCAGCCTCGAGGGCGACCACCGCGCATGGCCCGACGCGCTCAACACCTATGTCACGCGCCCCCGCAACACGGGCGGCCGCTACTTCTCGGTCGACACGCTCGCAGCGCCGCAGCCGTACATCATCCGCCACTTCCACCGGCTGCACACCGAGAACTTCCTCTGCCTGTCGGGCCGCGTGTGGCTGTGGGTCAACGGCGAGGAGGTGCTGCTGACGGAGGGCGACTTCCTGCACGCCCCAGCCGGCACCGTGCACAGCTTCGCGATCGCGGGGCACAACACCCGTATGCTCGGCTTCCTCACGACGGGCGTCTTCGAGCCGTTCTTCGACGTCACCTCGGTGCACACCGACGACAGGGTCTACACGGAGGGCCTCGTGAACCCGTCGGTCATCTTCGAGGGCATCCAGAACACCCCCGACCTCGACCTCGAGGTCGGGGGCCCGCCGCCCGAGCGCACCTTCGCCGTCGGCGTCTGAGGCCTACGCCGGCCCGTCGCGCTGCGGGTCGTAGGGCTTCGTGATGGGGTGCGGATCGCTCGTCTCGGCCGCCGGCTCGGTGTCTTCGACCGACATCTCGGGCGTCTCGACCTGCTCGGTGCGGATGATCTCGAACGCCGCCGTGCCGCCCGCGGCCGAAACAGGCCGGGCCTTGGCGCGCAGGCGCACGCCGTGGCCGCCGATCCGCGCCCTGAGCGGCGAGCCGAGCATGAGGCCGAGCGTCGCGCCGGCCGCGAGGCCGATGCTGATCATGGCCGCCGAGAAGAGCGTGTCGAAGGCGCGCATGAACAGCGCCATGTCGCCGTCCGCGCTCACGAAGCCGAGCAGGCCGCGGAACACGGCGGATCCGGGCACCATGGGGATCATGGCGGCCGTCGTCACGGCGATCGACGGCACGGAGAGACGGTCGGCGACGACGGATCCGACGAAGCTCGCAAGCAGCGCGCCGCCGAACACGGCGCCCGCCGCGGGGATGCCGTCGACGATGCCGAGCGTGTACCAGCCGGCCCACGCGACGGCGCCGAGGAGGGCGCTCACGGCGATGATGCTGATGCCCGAGCCGTTGAGGATCGCGACGGCGACCGCGATGAGCACGGATCCCGCGAGCTGGCCCGGCACCGAGCCGTAGGGAATCGGGTCGCTCGGCATGGGGATGCCGAAGCCGAGCTGGCGCGCGCCCTCGAGGCCGACGAGGATGCCGACGACGAGGCCCATCGTCATAACGGCGAGGTCGAGGATGCGCCCACCCGCCGTGAGCGAGAAGCCGTCGATCGCGTCTTGCGCTGCGCCGACGACTGCGAGCCCCGCGAGCATGAGCACGATGCCCGACGCGACCACGACCGTGGGGCTCACTCCCTGGAACGGCTCGACGCCCATCGACGCGAGCCACGAGAAGCCGCCTGTGATCGCGATGAGCACGATCGCGCCGCCCGCCTGCGTGAAGAACAGCGGCACGCGCGCCTTCGTGAGCCCGAGTTGCGTGAGCGAGACGCCGAGCGACGCGACGAGCACGGCGAGCACCGCGAACCAGCTCACGCCGTACATGAGCGCGACGGCGGGGCCGAGCAGGGTCTGCACCGCGACGATGACGCCCGTGCGGTACATGAACGGCGTGCGGCGGATCTTGTGGAAGTCGGTGATCGCCTCCTGCAGCGGCATGCCCGCCTCGATCTCGTGCACGAGCGCCTGCAGGCGCTGCAGCTTCGCGTGGTCGGGGACCGCCGAGTGCACGACGCGCATGAGCGTGATCGGCAGCCGAGTGCCGTTGCGGTGATCAGAGAGAATGACGGCGTTGAAGGTGACGTTGACGTGCACGCTCTTCAGGCCGTACGCCGTCGTGATCCGCAGCGCCGCGAATGTGACCTCCTTGGCGCTCGCGCCGATCGACAGCATGACCTCGGCGACGCGCATCGCGAGGTCGAGGATGCTCTGCGCCAGCGCATCGTCGAGGATGGGCATCTGCTCCGTCATGCGACGGCGCGAGGGGTCGCTCCAGAGGGCGCGGCGGATGCCGCCCATGAAGCTGAATCCGCGGCTGCGATCAGACATCGTCGCTCCACTCCCCCGTCTCGAGGAACCGATCCATGCGAGCGCGGTACGGCGCGAGCTGCATGCCGTGCGCCGCGATCCACGCGTCGTCATAGTAGGTGCCGGCGTACCGCGCACCGCCGTCGCAGATGAGCGTCACGACGGATCCGCGCTCGCCGCGCGCGAGCATTCCTGCGATGAGGCGGAAGGCGCCCGCGAGGTTCGTGCCCGTGGATCCGCCCGCCCAGTGCAGCGTGCGATCGCGCAGCAGGCGGATCGCGGCGATGGATTCCGCGTCAGGAATACGCATCATCTCGTCGACGACGGTCGGGACGAACGACGCCTCGACGCGCGGACGGCCGATGCCCTCGATGCGGCTCGCGCGGCCTGTCGCGTACGCACGGTCGCCCGTGCGCCACGCGTCGAAGAAGGCGGATCCCTCGGGGTCGACAACCGCGACGCGCGTGTCGTGCCGATGATAGCGCACGTAGCGCCCGAAGGTCGCGCTCGTGCCGCCCGTGCCAGCGCCGACGACGATCCACGTCGGCACGGGGAAGCGCTCGCGGCGCAGCTGCTGGAAGACGCTGTCGGCGATGTTGTTGTTGCCGCGCCAGTCGGTCGCCCGCTCGGCGTACGTGAACTGGTCGAGGTAGTGCCCGCCGCGCTCGGCAGCCAGGCGCTCGGCCTCGGCGTACACCTCGAGCGGCTCGTCGACGAAGTGGCAGCGGCCGCCCGCGAATTCGATGAGCTCGATCTTCTCGGGGCTCGTCGAGCGCGGCACGACCGTGATGAACTCGAGGCCGAGCATGCGCGCGAAGTACGCCTCGCTGACGGCCGTCGAGCCGCTCGATGCCTCGACGAGCACGGTGTCGGGCCCGATCTGCCCGCCCACGAGCCCGTACAGCAGCAGCGACCGCGCGAGGCGGTGCTTGAGCGAGCCGGTCGGATGCACCGACTCGTCCTTCAGGTACAGGTCGATGCCCCACTCGGGCGGCAGCGGGAAGACGTGCAGATGCGTGTCGGCGCTGCGGTTCGCGTCGGCCTCCAGCAGGCCCACGGCATGGCTCACCCAGGCACGTCGATCGGTCATGTTCCGAGCGTAGTTCTCGCGCTCGAGGGGTGTCAGGAGCCGCTCACGAGGTCGAAGCTGAGTTTCAGGATCAGCGCGACGATGACGACGATGAACACGATCCGCACGAAGCGGTTTCCGCGCGAGACGGCCATGCGCGCGCCGAGGTAGCCGCCTACGAGGTTCGCGGCGCCGACCGCAAGGCCGAGGCCCCAGATCACGTGGCCCGCCGGCACGAAGAAGAGCAGCGCCCCGAGGTTCGTGCAGAAGTTCGCGATCTTCGCGAGGGCCGAGGCGGGCATGAAGGCGTAGCCGAGCACGCTCACGAGCAGGATCACGAAGAAGCTGCCCGTGCCGGGCCCGAGCGCGCCGTCGTAGGTGCCGATCGCGAGGCCGATCGCGCCCGCGCCCACGACGTGCTTCCAGCCATGCCACCTCCGCTTCGCGTGCACCCCGAGCTGCGGTTTGAAGATGGTGAATGCCCCGACGGCGATGAGCACGACGAGGATGATCGGCGTGAATGCCTCTTCAGGAATGTACGACGCGATGACGGCGCCGATCACGGCGCCGCCGAGCGCCATGCCCGCAAGGGGCACGGTCGTGCGCGGATCCGCCGGCACCCGCCGGGCGAACGTGACGGCCGCGACCGAGGTGCCCATGATGCTCGCGACCTTGTTCGTCGCGAGCGCCTGCAGCGGCGAGATGCCGGGGACGAGCAAGATGGCGGGCAGCTGCACGAGCCCGCCGCCGCCCACGACCGCGTCGACCCACCCGGCGACGAATCCCGCGCCGATGAGCAGCACGAGGGTCAGCAGGTCGAGATCTGGCACCGGCTCAGCCTAGTTCGCCAGTATGACGCGTGTTACGCGCGGGTTTGGCGCGAGCGCGGGGCCGGACGGAAGATGAAGTCCGTGCCGCGCGGGCGGCCGAGCGAGACCCCCGCGAAGGGCACGAGGGAGAATGGGCTGATGACCACTCAGGAGGTGACGGGCCAGGACGCCCCTGCGGCGTTCGAGGAGCCCGCGCGCCGCTCCGAGGTGTGGCGCCAGCTGCGACGCCCCGTGCCGCTCGCCGCGTCGATCGTCATCGTCGTGAGCGTGCTCGCCGCAGTCTTCGCGCCGCTGCTCAGCGGGCTGTCGGGCAACGATCCGTACAGCTACGACCCCGACGCGCTCGGCCCCGACACGGCGCCGCTCGGACCGTTCGGCGGCATCAGCGCCGAGCACTGGTTCGGCGTCGAGCCCGGCACGGGCCGCGACCTGTTCTCGCTCGTCGTGCACGGCGCGCGCACCTCGCTGCTCATCGGCCTGGCCGCGACGCTCGTCGCGACCGTCATCGGCGTCGTGCTCGGCATCGTGGCGGGCGCGCGAGGCGGCATCGCCGAGCGCGTCGTGGGCTTCGCGACCGACGTCACCCTCGGCTTCCCGTTCCTCATCTTCGCGATCGCGCTGTCGGCGATCTTCCCGCTCGATGCGCCGCGCGAGCTGCTGCTCATCGGCGTCATCGGCTTCTTCGGGTGGCCCGGCATCGCCCGCGTTGTCGCGGCCGAGACGCGCGTCGTCGTGCGGCAGCCGTACGTGACGGCCTCGCGGGTCATGGGCGCGCGCTTCTGGCACGTGTTCCGCCACCAGGTGCTGCCGAACGTCACGGCGACGATCATCGTCTTCTCGTGCATCTCGCTGCCCGGCCGCATCAGCGCCGAGGCGACGCTGTCGTTCCTCGGCGTCGGCGTGCTGCCTCCGACGCCGTCGTGGGGCCGCTCGATCGGCGACGCGATCGCGTGGGTGACCGTGGATCCGATGTTCCTGCTCTTCCCCGCCGGCGCGCTGTTCGTCGTGACGTTCGCGTTCAACATCGTAGGCGACGCCGTGCGAGACGCACTCGACCCGAGAAAGGCCCGCCGATGACGCATCTCGTGCGCCTGGTGCGCGGCATCGCCGTCCTGCTCGTCGTGACGGCCCTCACCTTCGCGATCTTCTACCTCGGCCCCGCGGATCCGGCCCTCTCGATGTGCGGCAAGCCGTGCAGCCCCGAGAACCTCGAGGCGGCGCGCGCCTTCATGGGCTTCGCGGATCCGTGGTGGCAGCAGCTGTGGACGTTCCTGACGTCGATCTTCACGGGCCGGTCGTTCGGATCCGAGTCGGTCGCGATCGAGTGCGCCGCGCCCTGCCTCGGCTACTCGTTCCAGATGCACCAGTCGGTCACGTCGCTCATCGTCGAGCGCTTCCCCGTGTCGTTCGCGGTGGCGCTCGGCGCGATCGTGCTGCAGACGATCGTCGGCGTCGCGCTCGGATCCCTCGCCGCGCGCCGACAGGGATCCCTGATCGACCGCGCGATCACGGGCGGCGCGGTCATCGCCGCGTCGGCGCCGTCGTACGTCGTCGGCCTCCTGCTGCTGCTCGCCTTCGCGTTCTCGTTCGACCTGCTGCCGACGGGCGGCTACGTGCCCTTCGCCGACGATCCCCTCGACTGGTTCCTGCACCTGCTGCTGCCCTGGATCACGCTGGCCGTGCTGAACGGCGCCGTGTACGCGCGGCTCGTGCGCTCGTCGATGATCGAGCAGCTCGGCCTCGACTACGTGCGCACGGCGCGCGCCGCGGGCCTCGGCGAGCGCCGCATCGACCGCTACGCCCTGCGCAACCTCGCGCTGCCCGTCACGACGCTCACGGCGCTCGACGTGGGCGCCCTGCTCGGCGGCACCGTGATCACCGAGCGCGTGTTCGGCCTGCCCGGCATGGGCCAGCTGCTTCTCGACGCAACCGGCACGATCGACCTGCCGATCATCGTCGGCGCCACGCTCTTCAGCGCGCTGCTCGTGATCCTCGCAAATCTCGCCGCCGATCTCGCAGGCCCCCTGCTCGATCGCCGGCTCGCGACGACGAAGAAGAACCTTCGCCCCACCCGACAGAAAGTGAACACACCATGATCCGCAGCAGGACACGTCGCCTCGTCATCGCTCCCGCGATCCTCGCCGTCGGCGCGATGGCGTTCACCGCCTGCTCGGCCTCCGACAGCGGTTCGGAGGAGGGCTCCGCCGATGCCACGGGCGGCACCCTCACGATCTACACGGCGGCCGAGGAGGTCAGCTTCGACCCGGCCTCGAGCCAGAACCTCGCGGTCACGACCCTCGGCCTCAACGCGCGCCGCCTCACGGCGTGGTCGACCGACCCCGACGCGCCGACCGAGGTCGTCCCCGACCTCGCGACCGACACGGGCACGGCGTCCGACGACGGCAAGACCTGGACGTTCACGCTCAAGGACGGGCTGACGTTCGAGGACGGCACGCCCATCACCTCCGAGGCCATCAAGTTCGGCCTCGAGCGGTCGTTCGCGCCCGAGCTGAGCGGCGGCCTGACCTACCACAAGCTGCTGCTCGAGGGCGGCGAGGACTACACCGGTCCGTTCGACGGCGAGCACCTCGACTCGATCGAGACGCCCGACGACCAGACGATCGTGTTCCACCTGAACCGCCCGTACGGCGACTTCTCTTGGGTCGCCTCGACGCCCGCGTTCGCGCCGGTCCCGCTCGAGAGCGGCGATCCCGAGACGTACGCGCAGGATCCCGTCGCGAGCGGCCCGTACGCGGTCGAGTCGTACCAGGCCGGCAACCAGGTCGTGCTCACGCGCAATGAGGAGTGGGACCCCGAGACCGACGAGGCGCGCACGGGCGGCCCCGACGAGATCGTCTTCAAGCTCGCGCAGGACGCGAGTGTCGTCGCGCAGTCGCTCATCGCCGACCGCAGCGACGCGCAGGACGCGTTCCTCGCGGGCTTCGTGCCGCCGGCGCAGCTCGTGCAGGCGCAGAACGACCCGAACGTCGGCGACCGCCTCGTCACGTCGGGCCCCGGCGCGCTCGAGTACCTCGCGATCAACACCGAGTCGCCCCAGCTCGAGGACGTGCGCGTGCGCCAGGCGCTGCAGTACGCGGTCGACAAGACGGCGTACCTCACGGCCAAGGGCGGCGAGATCTCGGGCGACATCGCCACGACGCTCATCACGCCGGGCATCGAGGGCCGCGAGGAGTTCAACCTCTACGCCGAGGATCCCGCGGGCGACGTGGACGAGGCGAAGCGCCTGCTCGACGAGGCCGGCGCGAGCGACCTCGACCTGCGCCTCGTCGTGACGGAGGACAACGTGGCTGCCGCCGAGGCGATCCAGCAGAGCCTCGCGCGCGTCGACATCTCGGTGACGATCCAGCCGCTCGACGACGCGGCGTGGAGCGCCGAGGTCACGGCCGGCGACGGATCCGCCTACGACCTCACGCTGTCGAGCTGGCAGCCCGACATCCCCTCGCCCAACGCCAACCTCACGCCCCTGTTCGACTCGAGCCAGATCGGCGGCGGCAACTACAACCTCGCCCGCTACAGCAACCCCGAGGTCGACGAGGCGCTGCTCGCGGCGTCGAGCGAGCTCGACGCGGACGCGGCGGCCGAGCAGTGGACCGCGATCGACCGCACGATCCTCGAGGATTCGCCGGTCGTGCCGCTCATCTACTCGCGCAACTCGTTCCTGCACGGCTCGGGCGTGACGAACTTTGAGATCGGCGAGTTCCCGTCGTACCCGAACTACCTCAAGGTGACGCTCGGCGAATGACCGCGACCGACGAGCTCCTCACCCTCGACGGCCTGCGGGTCGCCTTCGGCGACCGCGAGGTCGTGCGGGGCGTCTCGCTGGCCGTGCGCCGCGGGCGCGTGACGGCCCTCGTGGGCGAATCCGGATCCGGCAAGAGCGTCTCGTCGCTCTCGGCGATCGGGATGGCGCCCGCGGGAGCGCGCGTGTCGGGCAGCGCCCGGTTCGAGGGCGAGGAGCTCGTCGGCGCGTCCGACGCGCGGCTGCGCGATGTGCGCGCGCACCGCATCGGCGTCGTCTTCCAGGAGCCCGCGCGCTCCCTGACCCCGACGGCGCGCATCGAGCGCGTCTTCCGCGATCTGCTGCGCGTGCGCGAGGGCCTGCGCGATCGGCGCGCGGCGCGCACCCGTGCCGCGGAGCTCCTCCGCGCGGCCGAGCTGCGGGATCCCGAGCGGATCCTGCGCTCGCACCCGCACGAGGTGTCGGGCGGCGAGCTGCAGCGCGTGCTCATCGCGATGGCGCTCAGCGGCGAGCCGCAGCTGCTCATCGCCGACGAGCCCACGACCGCGCTCGACGTGACGGTGCAGCGCGGGATCCTCGACCTGCTCACGCGCCTCGTGCGCGAGCGCGAGCTCGGCGTGCTGCTCATCACGCATGACATGGGCGTCGTGGGCGAGATCGCCGACGACGTCGTGGTGCTGAGCGGCGGCGACCAGGTCGAGCACGGCCCCGTCGCCGACGTCATCGGCCACCCCCGCGAGGCGTACACGCGCGAGCTGCTCAACGCGGTGCCGAGCATCGCCGAGGGGCGCGCCCGCGCCATCGCCGCGCGGCCCGCCGAGGCCGCGGATCCGGCCGTGCAGGTCTCGGACCTCGTCGTCACGTACGGCCGCGAGCGCCGCGCGCTCGACCGCGTGAGCATCGAGATCGCGCGCGGCGAGGTGCTCGGCGTCGTCGGCGAATCGGGATCCGGCAAGTCGACGCTCGGCCGCGCGCTCGCGGGCCTCGTGACGCCCGATGACGGATCCGTGCTGCTCGGGGGCCGGGATCCGTCGGCCCTCCCGCGCGACGAGCGCCGCGCCCTGTACTCGCGCGTCGGCATCGTGTTCCAGGATCCGGCGTCGTCGCTCAACCCGCGCCGCACGGTCGGCTGGTCGATCGGCGAGCCGCTGCGCATCGCGGGCGGCACGCCTGCCGCCGACATCGACCGCCGCGTGCGCGAGGCGCTCGAGCGCGTGAAGCTGCCGGCCGCATTCGCGCGCCGGCTGCCGCACGAGCTGTCAGGCGGGCAGCGTCAGCGCGTGTCGATCGCGCGAGCGCTCATCGCCGATCCAGTGCTGCTCATCGCCGACGAGCCCACGAGCGCGCTCGACGTGACGATCCAGGCGCGCGTGCTCGAGGTACTGCGCGACGCCGTCGCCGAGACGGGGCTGTCGGCCCTCTTCATCAGCCACGACCTCGCGGTCGTGAGCCTGCTCGCCGACCGCGTCGCCGTGCTGCGCGCCGGCCGCCTCGTCGAGACGGGCCCCGTCGCGCAGGTGCTCGGCGACCCCGCCGAGGACTACACGCGCGAGCTGCTCGCGAGCGTGCCGGATCCCTCGCGCCGCGCGGCGTGAGGGATCCGGGCGGCCGCGATCAGACGAGCGCGAACTCGCGATCGAGCTCGCTGATCTCGTCTTCGACTGTGCGCCGCAGGCGCGCCTTCTCGTCGTCGGGCAGCCAGCACGCGTCGACCGCGCGCAGCGCCATCAGGCGCAGCTGCGCGTGCGTCGCGCCGATCTGCTCCGAGAGGATGCGGTACTCGTTCGTGAGCGTCGTGGGAAACATACCCGGGTCGTCCGAGCACGGGATGACGCCGAGGCCCTCGTCGAGCATGGCGCGGATCGACGCCCGTCGCCACGGTCGCCACGAACGACGGGACGTCGTCGAGCCGACCGTGAAGGTCACGTCCTCGTCGCGCACGCGCGCGATGACCTCGGGATCCTCAAGAACGTAGTAGCCGTGGTCGATGCGATCGCAGCCGAGCATGTCGAGGCACGTGATCGTGTTCTGCGCCGTGGGCGAGTGCTCGGACGAATGGGCCGTGCGGCCGAGCCCTGCCTCGCCCGCGAGACGATACGCATCGGCGAAGCGCTCAGGCGGGCCCACCGTCTCGAGATTGTCGAGCCCGATTCCCGCGACGTACTCGTGCGGGTTGTCGACGACCTCGCGCACGCGAGCGAGCGCCTCCTCCCCGCTCTTCGACCGGTCGATGCCCTTGATCATGCGGCCCGTCATGCCGAAGTCGCGCTCGGCGAGGCGGATGCCCTCCGCGTACGCCTCGACGCTGCCCGCGTAACCGAGGCCCTGCAGGTGCTCGGGCACGTCGTCGAAGAACAGCTCGAGGTGGCGCACGCCGCTGAAGCGGTGCGCGTCCTCGAAGGCCTCGTAGACGATGCGGGTGAGGTCGTCGGCGTCACGGAGCGTCTGGATGACCCACTTCGATGCCTGGAACAGCGAGTACGAGACCTCGGGCTCGTCGGCCGAGCGCCCCTGCGGCACGGGGATGACCGTGTTGCGGTACAGCGCGGGGTCGGGCGGCAGCGAGTTGATGTCGGCGAAGATCCGCTCCGGCTCGTCGGGCAGATCGAGCTTCTCGCGCCTGGCGAGCTCGGCGAACGTCGAGGCGCGCACCGTGCCGATCAGGTGGCAGTGCAGGTCGACCTTCGGGAGTCGCTCGATCCAGCCTGTCGGTGCCGCCGTCACTGCGCCGCCACCTCACGGGCGAAGCGGTCGACCCACTCGTCGCGGGTCGGGACGAGCTCGGCGGGGTCGAGCGTGGCGTACCCGGCGGCCTCAGGGTCGGCGGCGATATCGCCCACGACATCGGTCAGCTCAGCCGGCACGTCGGCCGAGAGGTTCACGGGCAGGTCGCCCACGAGGTCGGCCGACGCGCTCTGCGCCTCGGCCGTCAGAAGGTAGTCGATGAACTGGTGCGCGGCGTCGACGTTCGCGGCTCCCTCCGGGATCATGGCGCGGTTCGTCGCCATGTAGGCACCGCTCTCCGGCGCCGTCCAGGCGACGGGCTCACCGGACGCGATGAGATCGGTCGCAAAGCCGTTGAGCGAGACGGCCGCGGCGATCTCGCCCTGCGAAATGAGGTTCGTCACCTCCGTCGACGAGCTGTAGAACTGCAGCACGTTCGGCGCCCAGTCGGCCATCGTCGAGAACGCCGTGTCGACGTCGTAGGGTCCGTCACCGTATGTCGCGCCCACGCCGCTGACGGTCAGCTGCCCCGCCGTCACGGAGATGTCGGGTAGGGCGAGTCGGCCGGCAAAGGCGTCGTCGCCGTACAGGTCCCAGCTCGCCGCCTCGTCGGCGTCGAGTTCATCGGTGCGGTAGAGCGTGCCGTTGACCTGGTAGCTGTATGCGGGCCCCGCATACGCCTCTTCCCTCGCGAAGTCAGCGATGTCGGCAAGCGCGGGGACCTGCTCCTCGTCGACCTGCTGGAAGAGCCCCTTCTCCTGGCCGAGCGCGGCGTAGTAGTCGCTGATCATCATGACGTCGACGTCGGGGTTGACGCCGCCCGCGAGCTCGAGCTGCGAGAGGCGATCGGCATTGGACCCCGTCGCGACCTCGATCTCGATGCCCGTCTCCTCGGTGAAGGGCTCGAACACCGCCTCTTCCATCTGCTCGACGCCGAAGGGGAAGGTGCTCACGACGAGCGTGTTCGGGTCGCTCTCTTCGGCGCCGGACGTGCAGCCGGCGAGCGCGACGGCCCCGATGGTGAGGGCGGACGCTCCCGCGAGACGGAGTGACGTGTGTCGCGACATGCGCGGATCCTTTCGAACGGGTCAGTTCTCGATGGTGATGAGACGGGATTCGGCGGCCGTGATGACGACGTCGTCACCCGGCGCGACGTGCGGTGCGCCGTCGGCGCGCACGTTCGACAGCAGCGTGACTTCGCCCTCGTCGTCGCGGACGAGGACCGTGATGATGAGGTCGACGCCGCGATAGGCCACGTCGGCGACGACGCCGGGGATCGCGAACGGCGCCGTCTGTCCGCCCAGCGGCACGACGTCGAGGTGCTCGGGACGCACCGTCACGAGACGGCCGCCGATGCGCAGGAAGTTCTCGTAGCCGAGGAAGTCGGCGACGAAGCGATCCCGCGGGGCGCCGAACACGTCGGCGGGGCTGCCCTGCTGCATGATGCGGCCCGATCGCATGAGGATCATCTCGTCGCTCATCTCGAGCGCCTCATCCTGGTCGTGCGTGACGAGCACGACCGTCAGCCCCGTTTCCGCCTGGATGCGGCGGATCTCGGAGCGCATCTGCACGCGCAGACGGGCATCGAGATTCGACAGCGGCTCGTCGAGCAGCAGCAGGCGCGGACGGATCGCGATGGCGCGCGCGAGCGCGACGCGCTGCTGCTGACCGCCCGAGAGGGCGCGCGGCTTGCGGGCCGCGAGGTGGCCGAGCCCGACCAGCTCGAGCGCCTCCGCGACGCGGGCGTCACGCTCCGATCGCGGCGTGCGTCGCAGCTTGAGGCCGTACGCCACGTTCTCCGCGACGGTCATGTGCGGAAAGAGCGCGTACGACTGGAAGACCATGCCGAGCCCGCGCTTCTCGGGCGCCGTGCGCGTCACGTCGGTGCCGTCGATGAGGATCCGCCCCTTCGTGGGACGCGTGTACCCCGCGAGCATGCGCAGCGAGGTCGTCTTGCCGCAGCCGGACGGGCCGAGCAGCGTCGTGAGCTTGCCGGCGGGGATCGACATGTCGATGTCGTCGACGGCCGTGAAGTCGCCGAACACCTGCGTGACGGATTCGAACTGAGCGGCAGCACTCATCGGCCTATTCCTCCGAAGATCTTGGCGAAGCCGACCGTGCGCTCGGCGATGACGGCGATGACGACGGTGGCCGCGAGGATGAGGGTGGAGATCGCGGCGACCATGGGGTCGTAGCTCTGTTGGACGTAGTCGAGCATCGTGATGGGAAGCGTCTGCGTCTCGCGGCTCTGCAGGAGCAGCGAGAGCGGGACGTTGTTGAACGACGTGATGAAGCTGAGCAGCGCTGCCGAGAAGATCCCGGGCCGCAGGAGTGGCATCGTGATCGTCCAGAAGGTGCGCATCGGCGACGCTCCGAGACCGCGTGCCGCCTCTTCGAGCGACGGGTCGGATCCGGCGAGCGCCGCGCCCGTGACCCGCACCGCGTAGGGCAGCAGCAGGGCCGTGTGTCCGATGAGCAGCACCGGGAAGTTGTCGATGCGGAACGTCACGATGAGCTGCTGGAACAGCGCGAGGCCCACGACGAGTTCCGGGACGATGAGCGGCGAGAGGAACAGGCTCTCGACGATGCCCTTGCCGGGCAGGGCGCCGCGGTGAATCGCGAGCGTGACCGGCACGCCGACTGCGAGCGCCAGGACGGTCGAGATGATCGCGATCTCGAGGCTCGTGACGAGGGATCCCATGAACGGCTGGTACGACAGCGCCTCGCCGAACCAGCGCAGCGAGAAGCCCTCGGGCGGAAACTTGAGCGTCTCGCCGCCAGTGAACGCCGTCGCGACCACGAACAGGATCGGGACGATCATGATGATGTAGCCCGCGACGGCAAGCGTCGCGGCGACGGGACGGCGCTCGTTCATGCCGTGGCTCCCTTCCGTCCGACGACCGACGAGATGCCGGAGACGACGAACACGAGGACCGTCATGATGATGGCGGTCGCCGACGCGCTCGCCCAGTCGATCGTGACGCTCGAGTAGGTGAAGAGCTGCGTCGACAGCATGCGATTGCCGGATCCGCCGAGCAGGTACGGCGTCGTGTACGCCGTGACCGATCCGGCGAACACGAGCGTCGCGGCGACCACGATTCCGGGGAGCGACAGGGGCAGGACGACGTCGCGGAAGGTGCGCCCGCGGCTCGCGCCCAGCCCTCGCGCCGCATCGTCGAGACCGGGATCGACCTGCGTGACGGCCGAATAGCAGGTGACGATCGCGAGCGGCAGGAACAGCTGCGTGAGGCCGAGCACGATCGCGAGCGGCGTGTAGAGCAGCTGCGGCGCCTCATCGACGAGGCCGAGCCCGGTGAGCAGCTGGCCGATGGCACCGTTCGATCCGAGCACGACGAGCCACCCGAAGGTGCGAACGACGTTGCTGAGCAGCAGCGGAAAGATCGCGAGCGCGAGGAGGACGCCCGACCAGCGCGAGGGCGTGCGGGCGAGGAGGTAGGCGATCGGGAAGCCCAGGCCGACGCACACGACCGTCACGATCAGGCCGATCAGCAGCGTGCGGCCGATGATCGCGAGGTCGTAGGGATCCGTGAGCATCTGCCCCAGGCGCACGAAGATGTCGGCCGTATCGGATCCAGGAGGCGCGAGCAGCATCGCCAGCGCCGGGACGAGGAATCCGACCAGCAGAAACGCGAGCCCCGGCAGCAGCAGGAGCGCGGTCGTGAACCGGCTTCTCATCTCTCACCCTTCGGTGCGGCGTGTGCAAACGGTTGCATGCAACGAACTCGATAATACCCCCTCCTTCAAGAAAGGAAAGACCAGGGCAGATAGAATGGGCATCTGCAACCGGTTCGTCGCAGCCACGAGGAAACACACGACGAGAGGGCACCCATGGCCACGATCGCGGATGTCGCCGCGCTCGCGGGCGTCTCGAAGTCAACGGTGTCGCGAGCGCTCTCCAGGCCCGAGATGCTGCTGCCGGACACGGTCTCGCGCGTCAACGC
>JAJUIM010000282.1 GCA_029267645.1 Microbacterium sp. | reverse complement strand
GCTCGGCGCCGCCGACCCGCACGGCGGGCGATCCCGCCCAGCGCTGACCGGCCTTGACGCGGCCGAACACGGCCGATCCCGGCGCCACCTCGGCGTCGCGGCCGATCTTCGCGCCCGGCGCGAGCGTGCTGCGCGCGCCGATCGTCGCGCCGCGGCCGATGCGGATCCCGCCGATGCGCACGGTGTCGCCGTCGATCCACGATCCCGTGAGGTCAACCTCGGGTTCGACGGCCGCGCCGTCGCCGATCGACAGCATGCCCGTCACGGGCGGGAGCGTGTGGAGGTCGACGTCGCGGCCGATCTTCGCGCCGAGGGCGCGGGCGTAGTAGGTGACCCACGGCGCGCCGGCGAGGCCCACGGGGTCGATCTGATGCGCGATCTGCTCGGCGAGCCACAGCCGCAGGTGCACGGATCCGCCCCGCGGGTAGTCGCCCGGCGCGACGCCCGCGAGCAGCATCCGCGCCGCGAGCGCCGAGATCGCCATGCGCCCGAACGGCGTGACGAAGAGCACGAGACCCGCGGCGACGAGCCACAGGGGTGCCGCGGGCAGCGCCTCGAAGCCCGGCACGAGCCGCAGCACGAGGCTCGCCGTCAGCAGCCACGTGAGCCATCGCGCGCCCGTCAGCACGAACAGCGGCACGCCCGCGAGCGTCTGCGCCCACTGCATGCGGCGCGGCGTCGGCGACGCGCGCGTGAACTGCGGCGGCTGCCCCTCGCCCTCGGCCTCGCCGACCGCGTCGGCCATCTTCCCGAGCCTCGGCAGGTCGTACACGTCGGCCATCGTGAACTCGGGCGCACGCGCGCGGATCCGCGAGACGAGCTGCGCTGCCGCGAGGGATCCCCCGCCGAGCGCGAAGAAGTCTGCGTCCTCGTCGGCGGGGCGCGCGCCGAGCACGGCGGCCCACTGATCGGCCAGCCACGCCGCGGTCCCCGTGAGGTCGGAGTCGTCGGCCGCGACGTCCGGCAGCGGCCACGGGAGCGCGGCCTTGTCGACCTTGCCCGACGTGCGCACGGGCAGCTCGTCGACCGTCGCGAGGAGCGGGATGAGCGGCGCCGGCAGCGCTTCGGCGAGTTCGGCCCGCGCTGCCGCCCTATCGAACTCACCGATCGGCACGACGTAGCCGACGAGCAGCGGCACGCCGCCGTCCGACTGCCGCACCGCGACCGCAGCGCCCGAAACCGACGACAGCGCCTGGAGCGCCGCCTCGACCTCGCCGAGCTCGATGCGGCGCCCGCCGATCTTCACCTGATCGTCGGCGCGGCCCTGGAAGACGAGGCCCTCGCCGTCGGCGCGCACGAGATCGCCCGATCGGTAGGCGCGCTCCCACCCGAGCGAGGGCATGGGCGCGTACTTCTCGGCGTCCTTGGCGGGATCCAGGTAGCGAGCGAGGCCGACGCCGCCGATGATGAGCTCGCCCACCTCGCCCTCCGCGACGGGCCGGCCGTCGGCGTCGACGACGGCGAGCGCCCAGCCGTCGAGCGGCAGGCCGATGCGGATCGGCGCCTCGCCGTCCATGCGCGCGCCGCACGCGACGACCGTCGCCTCGGTCGGGCCGTACGTGTTCCAGACCTCGCGGCCCTCCCCGACGAGGCGCGCGGCGAGGTCGAGCGGCAGCGCCTCGCCGCCGAAGATGAGCAGGCGCAGGTTCTCGATCGCGTCCTCCGGCCAGAGCGCCGCGAGCGTGGGCACGGTCGACACGGCCGTGATGCCGTGGCCGACGAGCCACGGGCCGAGGTCCTCGCCCGAGCGCACGAGTGCGCGCGGCGCGGGCACGAGGCACGCCCCGTGCCGCCACGCGAGCCACATCTCCTCGCACGACGCGTCGAACGCAACCGACAGTCCCGCGAGCACGCGATCCCCGGGGCCGAGCGGGGCGTCCTGCAGGAACATGCGCGCCTCCGCATCGACGAACGCCGCGGCGGAGCGGTGCGAGACCGCGACGCCCTTCGGCACACCCGTCGAGCCCGAGGTGAAGATGATCCACGCGTCGTCGTCGAGGCCCGGCGCCTCGAGCTGCGGCCGCGGCGCGACGTCGCCGCCCAGCAGCGCCGTCCCGGCGCCCGAATCGGCGTCGGAGTACACGGCGCCCGCGCCGATCACACCGCGCACGCGCGCCTCGCCGAAGACGAGCTCGGCGCGCTCGGGCGGGTCGTCGGCGTCGACCGGTACGTACGCCGCGCCGGCCGCGAGCACCGCGAGGATGCACAGGTACAGGTCGCGGCGCCCCGACGGCATGCGCACGCCGACGCGGTCGCGCGGGGCGACGCCGGCCTCACGCAGGCGGCCTGCCGCGCCGTCGACGAGCGCGATGAGCTCGCCGTAGCTGAGCGCGCCCGCCTCGTCCTCGAGCGCCGAGGCGTCGGGATCCGCGGCCGCCGACGCCCGGAGGATGTCGACGAGCGTGCGCGGTGCGGGTGCGTGGGAGCTGCGGTCGAGCGTCTCGAGCCCCACGTCAGGCGCCCGTCGCGCGGTGCAGCCGCGCCGTCCCGACGATCGTGAAGTGCTGCTCGGCGTGCATCGTGTGCCGTCCCCCGGTGTCATTCCTCGCGCCCGCCGAACGGCAGACGACATCTCAGAGTAATGAGCCCAGGGAAACGGCAGGGAAACGAAGGCGCGCGGTTACGCCGCGACGAAGGGCGCGAGGTCGGCCGCGAGGCGCGCGTCGACGCGCGCGTGGATGCGCGTGCCGCCCTCCTCGTGGCGCTGCTCGAGGAACTGCCCCGTCTCGTGGATCGCCGAGATGAGGTCGCCTCGGCTGTACGGCACGAGCGCGCGGATCTCGACGTCGGGCAGCGGCAGCGCCTCCTCGACGACGCGGCGCAGCTCGTCGATCCCCTCCCCCGTGCGGGACGAGACGAACACGGCCTGCGGCGCGAGCCCCTGCAGCACGAGGCGTTCGGAGTCGCTCACGAGGTCCATCTTGTTGAAGACGACGACCTCGCGCACGTCGCGCGCGCCCACGTCGGCGAGCACATCGCGCACGGTCTGCAACTGGCCCGCGGGATCGGGGTGGCTGCCGTCGACGACGTGGACGATG
>JAJUIM010000135.1 GCA_029267645.1 Microbacterium sp. | reverse complement strand
GGGCGCGGGCGGTCGTCCTGCGCGGGCCGGGCGTGGGGTGTACGGCGGCGTTCCTCGTAAATGTCCTCCTTTCTTCCCCGTATCGGGGGACGACGCGTGTGGGGGTGGCGGAGCCGCGGACCCGCCACCCCCTCAGGCGTCTTCCCGCGATCCGGGGAAGAATGGAGGCGATGTCCGAGAACCGCCGCCGCTCCCCCTTCTCCCGTCCCGCGAAGGACGACGGCCCGCGCGCGTCGTTCCGCCAGCTGCTGCCGTACATCTTCGAGAACAAGCCCGTCATCGTGGGCGTCGCGATCCTGTCGGTCGTCGCGGCGGTGTTCACGCTCGTGCAGCCGCTCGTGATCGGGCAGGTCATCGCGCGCGTCGAGACGCAGGAGCCGCTCGGCTGGCTGCTCGCGGGGCTCGTGGCCTTCGTCGTCGTGTCGTCGGCAGTCTCGGCGTACCAGCATTACCTCCTGCAGCGCACGGGCACGGCCGTCGTGCTGTCGAGCAGGCGCCAGCTGATCCGGCGGATCCTGCACCTGCCCATCAGCGAGTTCGACGCCCGCCGCACGGGTGACCTCGTCAGCCGCGTCGGCACCGACACGACCATGCTCTACGCCGTGCTCACGCAGGGCCTCGCCGACTCCGTCGGCAACCTCCTCATCTTCCTCGGCGCGCTCATCGCGATGATCGTGATCGACCCCGTCCTGCTCGCGACGATCGCGATCGTCCTGGTGCTCGCGGTCGGCGCCGTCGTGGGGCTGTCGGGGCGGATCCGCACCGCCACGGGCCGCCAGCAGGCGCGCGTCGGCGAGCTCGCGAGCGGCGTCGAGCGCGTGATCGGATCCATCCGCACGGTGCGCGCGGCCGGCGCGACGTCGCGCGAGGAGGAGCAGGTGACGAAGACGGCAGGCGAGGCGTATCGCGCGGGCCTCGACGTCGCGCGGGCCTCGGCCCTCGTCGTGCCCGTCGCGGGCGTCGCGATGCAGGTCTCGCTGCTCGTCGTGCTGGGCGTCGGCGGCATGCGGGTCGCGTCGGGCGCCGTCTCGGTCGCCTCGCTCGTGACCTTCGCGATGTTCCTCTTCCTCATGATCATGCCGCTCGGCTCAGCCTTCGGCGCCCTCTCGAGCGTTGGCCAGGCCCTCGGCGCGCTGGGCCGGATCCAGGAGATCCTCGACCTGCCGATCGAAGACCAGGGAGACGGCAACACAACGCAGTCAATGCGAGCGGCCGAGGCCCCGAACACCGGCGTGTCGGCCCCGAACACCCCCGAATTGACTGCGTCGTGTTGCGAGGCGCCGGCGATCGCGTTCGAGGACGTGCGGTTCCGGTACCCCGAGAACGTCGTCGAGGCCCGGAAGCGGGCCGCGCTCGAGCAGGACGGCGAGCCCGACCAGGCGCCCACGTCTGCCGACGTGCTGCGCGGCGTGAGCTTCGAGGTGCCGGTCGGTTCGCGCGTCGCGCTCGTCGGGCCGTCGGGCGCGGGCAAGTCGACGATCCTGTCGCTCATCGAGCGGTTCTACGACGCGACGGGCGGCGCGATCCGGCTGCACGGCCGCGACATCCGCGACCTGCCCCGCGAGGCGCTGCGCGCGCAGTTCGGGTACGTCGAGCAGGACGCGCCGACCCTCGCGGGGTCACTCGCCGACAACCTGCGCCTCGCCTCCCCCGAGGCGACCGACGAGGCGTGCGAAGAGGCCCTGCGCGCGGTCAACCTCGGCCACGTCATCGACCGCGACCCCCGCGGCATCGACACCCCCGTCGGCGAGGACGGCGTCATGCTCTCGGGCGGCGAGCGCCAGCGGCTCGCGATCGCCCGCGCCCTGCTGTCGGCGCCCCCGATCCTGCTGCTCGACGAGTCGACGTCGTCGCTCGACGGCGTCAACGAGCGCCGCATGCGCGAGGCGATCGACGCCGTCGCGGAGGGGCGCACGCTCATCGTGATCGCCCACCGCCTGTCGACCGTCATCGACAGCGACGAGATCATCGTGCTCGACCGCGGCGAGGTCATCGGCCGCGGCACGCACGCCGAGCTCGTCGACGAGGTGCCGCTGTACCGCGAGCTCGCGCAGCACCAGCTGCTCGTCTGAGCGCCGCGCACGCGTGACAGCGGCCCGCACCCCGGATCGGAGGGGTGCGGGCCGCTGGTGGCGGATCCGGCGTGCGGTCCGGATCACGCGAGCGAAGGGTGGCCGAGTGCGGTCAGCCCCGCTTCGCCGTCTGGAGGCGATCGCGCAGCGCCTGGAGCTGCTCGCGCAACGCGCCAGGCACGCGATCGCCGACGCTGTCGTAGAACTCCTCCGTGAGGTCGGCCTCGGCGAGCCAGCTGTCGGGGTCGACCGCGAAGAGCGCCTCGAGGTCGTCGCGCGACACCTCGATGCCGTCGAGGTTGAGCGCGCCCTCGGAGGGCACGCGCCCGATGGGCGTCTCGACCGCGTCGGCGGATCCGTCGAGGCGGCGGGCGATCCACTCGATCACGCGCGAGTTCTCGCCGAAGCCGGGCCACAGGAAGCCGCCGTCGTCGCCCTTGCGGAACCAGTTGACCTGGAAGATCCGCGGCGGGTTCGTCAGCTCGGCGCCCATACGGACCCAGTGGCCGAAGTAGTCGGCCATGTTGTACCCGCAGAACGGCATCATGGCGAAGGGATCACGGCGCAGCTCGCCGACCGTGCCCTCGGCCGCGGCCGTGCGCTCGGACGAGATCGTGGATCCCATGAACACGCCGTGCGCCCAGTCGAACGCCTCGGCGACGAGCGGCACATTCGTCGCGCGGCGGCCGCCGAAGAGGATCGCGTCGAGCGGCACGGCCTCCTCCCAGTCCTCCGCGATCGACGGGGCCTGCGCCGCCGCGACCGTGAAGCGCGAGTTGGGGTGTGCGGCGGGGCGCCCGCTGTCGGGCGTCCACGGCTGGCCCTGCCAGTCGGTGAGCTGCTCGGGGACCTCCTCGGTCAGGCCCTCCCACCAGACGTCGCCGTCGGGCGTGAGCGCGACGTTCGTGAAGATGACGTTCTCGCGTAGCGTCTCGACGGCGGTCACGTTCGTCGACTCGCCCGTGCCGGGCGCGACGCCGAAGAAGCCGGCCTCGGGGTTGATGGCGTAGAGGCGGCCGTCGGAGCCGGGGCGGATCCACGTGATGTCGTCGCCCAGCGTCTCGACGCTCCAGCCGGGGATCGTCGGGCGCAGCATCGCGAGGTTCGTCTTGCCGCAGGCCGACGGGAACGCCGCCGCGACGTGGTACGCGCGCCCCTCGGGCGAGATCACGCGGATGAGCAGCATGTGCTCGGCGAGCCAGCCCTGGTCGCGGCCGAGCACGGAGGCGATGCGCAGCGCGTAGCACTTCTTCGCGAGGATCGCGTTGCCGCCGTAGCCCGAGCCGTACGAGAACACCTCGAGCGTGTCGGGGAAGTGGACGATGTACTTCTCGTCGTTCGACGGCCACGCGACGTCGTCCTCTCCCGGCTCGAGCGGCGCGCCGACCGAGTGCACCGTGCGCACCCACTCGGCGCCGTCGGCGATGAGCTCGGTGACGTCCTCGCCGACGCGCGTCATGATCTCGATCGAGGCGACGGCATAAGGGCTGTCGGTGATCTGCACGCCGAGCTGCGAGATCGGCCCGCCGATCTTCCCCATCGAAAAGGGCACGACGAACATCGTGCGGCCGGCCATGGATCCGTCGAACAGCTCGGTGAGCGTCGCGCGCATCGCCACGGGCTCGGCCCAGTTGTTCGTCGGGCCCGCGTCGATCTCGCGCTCCGACGCGATGAACGTGCGCGACTCGAGGCGGGCGACGTCGCCCGCGTCGCTGCGGGCCAGGTAGCTGTTCGGGCGCAGCTCGTCGTTGAGGCGAATGAGGGTGCCCGATCGCACCATGTCGTCGAGGAGCGCCTGGCGCTCGCCCTCCGAGCCGTCGACCCAGTGGATCCTGGCGGGCTTCGTGAGGGCGGCGATGTCGCGCACCCAGGACGCGAGCTCCTCGAACGCGTCGGAGGCGTATTCAGGCTGAGCACCGTACTCGGCGAGGCTGGTGAGGTCGGCGAACGCGGTCTGCTCTGCGAGAGACATCGATCCTCCTTCGTTGGCGTCCGAGTGAGCGGGCTGTGTGACCCGCACATCAAGAATCCAACACAACACGCCGACCTTTGCGCCAAATCGAGCTGCAAGAATCACGAATCTTTCGTTACTATGAAGGAATGACCCCCTCGCGCAGCTCGGCACCCACGACGGCGCCCATCGAGCTCAAGACCCTCGGCCATAGGATCCGGCACAGCCGCGTGTCGGCGGGCCTCACGCTCGACGAACTGGGCGCCGCCGTCGGCGTCGCCGGCAGCCAGTTGAGCCTCATCGAGAACGGCAAGCGCGAGCCGAAGCTCACGCTGCTGCAGGCGATCGCTGACGCCACCTCGACGACCGTTTCCGACCTCATCTCGGCCGAGCCGCCCAACCGGCGCGCGGCGCTCGAGATCGCGCTCGCAAAGGCTCAGCAGAGCTATTCGTTCCTGCAGCTCGGGATCCCGCCGCTCAAGGTGACGAAGGGCATCAGCGACGAGGCGCTCGAGACCGTGCTCGGCCTGCACGAGGAGATCCAGCGCCGCGACCGCGAGGCGAACGCCACGCCGGAGGAGGCGCGCCGCGCCAACACCGAGCTGCGCCTGCGCATGCGCGACCGCAACAACTACCTGCCCGACATCGAGAAGCTCGCGGAGCAGCAGCTCGCCGCCGCCGGCCACTCGCGCGGCGCGCTCACCCACCGCACCGTGAGCATCATGGCCGAGCGCCTCGGCTTCGAACTCATCTACGTCAACGACCTGCCGAGCTCGACCCGGTCGATCACCGACCTCGAGAACGGCCGCATCTACCTGCCGCCGGCGTCGATCCCGGGCGGCCACGGGCTGCGCTCCATGGCGCTGCAGGCCATGGCGCACCGCCTGCTCGACCACAAGCCGCCGACGTCGTACGCCGACTTCCTGCAGCAGCGCCTCGAGATCAACTACTTCGCCGCCTGCTGCCTCATCCCGCAGACGGCGGGCGTCGAGTTCCTGCAGCAGGCGAAGAAGGACAGGAACCTCGCGGTCGAGGACTTCCGCGACGCGTTCGGCGTGACCCACGAGGCCGCGAGCATGCGCATGACGAACCTCATGACCGAGCACCTCGACATGCGCCTGCACTTCCTGCGCGTCGGGTACGAGGGGCAGATCGAGCGCGTCTACGTCAACGACGGGCTGCCGGTGCCCGAGGACG
This sequence comes from Microbacterium sp., assembly GCA_029267645.1. Taxonomy (GTDB): domain Bacteria; phylum Actinomycetota; class Actinomycetes; order Actinomycetales; family Microbacteriaceae; genus Microbacterium. The sequence continues at coordinate 515 of JAJUIM010000135.1, read as the reverse complement.
TCACGGGCGCCGTCGAGGGCCAGATCCTCTGCCGCCGGTTCTCCGCGCGGCGCGCGTTCGAGCGGCAGAACCGCACGACCGAGCACTACCAGTACACCGACACCCCCGCGGGCACCTTCTGGTGCGCGACGCAAACCGGATCCCACGACCGCGGCGAGTTCTCGATCACGGTCGGCGTGCCGTTCGACGACGCCCGCTTCTGGCGCGGCCGCGAGACGCAGAAGCGCGAGACCTCGACGTGCCCCGACGAGAACTGCTGCCGGAAGCCGCCGCAGGATGTGCTCGAGCGATGGAGCGACAAGGCCTGGCCGAGCGCGCGCGTGCACACGCACATCTTCAGCCCGCTCCCCCGCGGCCGCTTCCCCGGCGTCTCGGAGAGCGACGTGTACGAGTTCCTCGAGCGCCACGACGGCTGACGCACGCGAAGGGGTGCGGAGGGCGATCGATCGCCCTCCGCACCCCTTCGCGTGCGTCAGCCGTCGTGGCGCTCGAGGAACTCGTACACGTCGCTCTCC
>JAJUIM010000289.1 GCA_029267645.1 Microbacterium sp. | reverse complement strand
CGACTTCGTCGTGGTCGACCCCGCCCGCCCCGACGTCGGACCGCTCTGGCACCCCGTGCGCAGCTACGTGCTGTCGATGACGCCCCGCAATCTCGCCCGCGTGTACGTCGGCGGCGAGCTCGTGAACGAGCGCGGCGATTCGACGCACCCGCTCGCGGCCGAGGCGTCGGCCCGCGTGCACGAGCTGCCCCGGCTGCTGGGGAGCCTGGGTACGCCGCGCTGATCGCCGAAGACGCGGAACACGAAGGAGCCGCGCGGGAGGATCCCTCCCGCGCGGCTCCTTCGTCACGTCACGTCGCGGGTCGGGCCGGGTCGTCCTCGAGCACGACGTGCGCCTCGATGGGCGCGCCGTCGGCGTCGACCGTCTCGAGCACGGCGCCGTCCTTGTCGAGCACGCGCACGGGGATGATGCCGGTCCCCGTCGCGTCGGGGTGGATGAGGGCGGTCGCCGCGGGCCCCCGCAGGCCGTCGTAGGTGGGCAGCGCGGGATCCTCGCCGTAGCGCCGCGAGGGCGCGATGCCGAGCAGCAGGTTCAGCAGGATCGCGACGATCGCGCCGGCCGAGATGCCCGAGTCGAAGATGAGCTGGAACCACGTCGGCATCTGGTGGTAGATGTTCGGTGACACGGTCGGCAGCAGCGCGACGCCGACCGACAGCGCCACGATGAGGATGTTGCGGTTGTCGAGCTTGACCTTCGCGAGCGTGCGGATGCCGCTCGCCGCGACCATGCCGAACAGCGCGATGCCGGCGCCGCCGAGCACGGCGCGCGGCACCCCCTCGACGAGCGCCGATACCTTGGGCAGCAGGCCGAGGACCACGAGGATCGCGCCCGCGGCCGTCGCGACGAAGCGCGATCGCACGCCCGTGAGCGAGACGAGCCCGACGTTCTGTGCGAAGGCCGTGTAGGGGAAGGTGTTGAAGACGCCGCCGATGACCGTGCCGAGGCCGTCCGCGCGCAGGCCGTCGGCGACCTGGCGGCGCGTGACGGGCTTGTCGACGATCTCGCCCACCGCGATCATGTCGCCCGTCGTCTCGGTCATGATGACGATGCCGACGATGAGCATCGACACGATCGGCACGATCTCGAAGGTCGGCAGGCCGAAGTGGAACGGCGTGACGAGCCCGAACCATGCCGCCTCGCCCACGCCCGACCAGTCCGTCATACCGGGCACGAACGCCGCGACGGCCGTGCCGATCACGAGGCCGAGCAGCACCGAGACGCGGGCGAGGCCGCGCGGCGCGAAGCGCTCGATGAGGATGATGAGCAGCAGGGTCCCGCCCGCGAAGGCGAGCGAGAGGCCGGATCCCGAGCCGTCGTCGCTGCCCGTCACGATCCAGCCGGCCGCGACGCTCATGAGCGACAGACCGATGATGAGGATCACGCTGCCCGTCACGATGGGCGGGAAGAACCGCAGCAGCTGCGCGAAGAACGGCGCGATGAGGATCATGAACAGCCCGCACGCGATCGTCGCGCCGAACACGGCCGTGATGGGATAGCTCTGCCCGATCGCGACCATGGGCCCGACGGCCGCGAAGGTCACGCCCTGCATGATCGGCAGCCGCACGCCGAAGCGCCAGAAGCCGACCGACTGGAGGATCGTCGCGAGCCCCGCGACGAGGAGGTCGGCGCTGATGAGATACGCCAGATCCGCGCCCTCGAAGCCGAACGCGCCGCCCACGATGAGCGGCACGGCGACGGCGCCTGCGTACATCGCGAGGACGTGCTGCAGGCCGAGCGGGAAGAGGCGGGCGAGGGGCGGGATCGTGTCGACGGCGTTGCCGTCGCGATCCGTCTTCGGCGAGCGGGTGGTGGTCATGCCGCGACGCTAACCAGACCGCGTTTCCCGGGCGTTTCGGCCGTGCGACGAAATGACGGCGCACGGAAAACGCCCCCGGGATCGGGCGATCCCGGGGGCGTTGTGGCGCCGATTCAGCGCGTCGCGCCCGCGCGGCGCTTGTTGTAGATGTCGAAGGCGACCGCGAGCAGCAGCACGAGGCCCTTGACGATCTGCTGGCTCGACTGGGGCACGCCCATGAGCTGCATGCCGTTCGTCATCACGGCCATGACGAGGCCGCCGACGAGGGCGCCGCCCACGCGGCCGACGCCGCCCATGGTCGAGGCGCCGCCGATGAAGCAGGCCGCGATCACGTCGAGCTCGAACATGTTGCCCATGCCGGGCTGCGCGCCGTTGGACCGCGACGAGAACACGGCGGCCGCGATGCCCGTGAGCAGGCCCATGTTCACGAAGATCCAGAAGTTGATGCTGCGCACGTTCACGCCCGAGAGGCGCGCGGCCGACAGGTTGCCGCCGACCGAGTAGACGTGACGGCCGAACACCGTGCGGTTCGTGATGACGTTGTAGACGAGGATCAGCACGGCGACGAGGATCAGCACGACGGGGAAGCCGCGGTTGTAGGCAAGCGCCCACGCGAAGGCCAGCAGCACGGCCGAGACGGCGACGAGCTTCAGCACGAACAGGGGCATCGACTCGACCGTCTGGTTGTAGCCCTGGCGCGTGCGGCGGCTGCGCCACGAGCTCACGACGAGGCCGATGACGGCGAGCACGCCGATCACGAGCGTGAAGATGTCGACCGTCTGCGCGACGCCCTTGAGGCCCTGTCCCTCGCCGATCGTGATGGATCCGAACAGCCCGTCGAGGAAGCCGCTCGCGACCTCGCGGTACTCGGCGGGGAACGGCGAGAGCGAGACGTTGTTCAGCACGAGCCACGTGAGGCCGCGGAACAGGAGCATGCCGGCGAGCGTCACGATGAACGCGGGGATGCCGACGAACGCAACCCAGAAGCCCTGCCAGATGCCGACGATGAGGCCCGTGACGATCGCGGCGAGCACGCCGACCCACCACGGCATGCCCATGCGGATGACGAGCACGGCCGACACCGCGGAGGCGAACGCGAGCACGGATCCCACCGACAGGTCGAT
>JAJUIM010000468.1 GCA_029267645.1 Microbacterium sp. | reverse complement strand
GAGCCCCGTGAGGCCGGCATCGCGGACCACCTCGAGGGCCTCGGGGAGCGTGCGGTCGTGCAGGATCGCGCCATAGACACCGAGCTTCATCGCCCGTCCTCTCGTCATCAGGGGAGCGCGCTCAGGAGGCGGGCGCGCACCGCCGACGATACGGATTGACCGAATGTCCTGTCAATTAGCGAAACAGGCTTGTCGCGATTGATCACAAATGAGAGAATGTTAGGACAAATACCGCTCGACCCCAGGAGTCCTCATGCCCCTCGTCCGGATCGACCACAGCGACGCCCGCACCAACCCCGCCGAGATCGCCTCCGCGATCCACGACGCGATCGTGTCGGTGTACGGGATCCCCGAGCGCGACCGCTTCCAGGTCGTCACCTCGCGCCCCGCGACGACGATCGTCGCGGAGGACGCGGGGCTCGGCTTCGAGCGCACGGATCCCGTCATCATCCAGATCTTCACGCAGCGCGGCCGCTCGGTCGAGCAGAAGCAGCGGCTGTACGCCGCGATCGCGGAGGCGCTCGGCACTGTCGGCGTTGAGCCGCAGGACGTGTTCATCGGATACGTCGAGAACGGCCCTGAGGACTGGAGCTTCGGCTTCGGCCGCGCGCAGTACGTCACGGGCGAGCTCGCGGTGCCGAAGGGCTGACGCGTCCTCCCGGAATCCCGAGGCCGGTGCGCACTAAGATCGAGGGGAGTCCGGGGAGGTGCCGTGAGGCGGAACGCAGAAGCAATCGAAGAGGGCGTCGCGATCGCTCTCGCCGCCGCGCGCCTGCAGGTGAAGAACCGGATCCTCGTCGACACGATCGCGGACGACGACGACTTCGCGCCCGAGGTCTTCGGCGGCGACGCTCGCGAGGCGCTCCTCGCGCTCGCCGACGAGCAGGATCAGGCCGCGTCGAACATGAGCATGCTGCGCGTGAAGGCGTGGGGTCGTCACAGCGACCCCCACGGCACGCACGACTACCGCGACCGCGACGTGCGCAACCTGCGCCGCCGCGCCAAGCAGTACGCGGCGGTCGCGAAGCGGCTGCGCCTGCTCGCCGAGTCAGACGACGACGTGCACAAGATCGTCGAGGACGCCCGCACGGCCGCGTGGCATGACGTCGAGAACAACATCGAGTCGCGCCTGCGGATCGAGGCGATGCGCCCCGACGACGACCCCGACTACGCCAAGATGCGCGACGCTCGCATGGAGGCGCTGCGCCTCGTCGACCTGCAGAAGCTGTCGAGCGAGGTCAAGGCGCGCGAGAAGACCAAGAAGAAGCGGTCGGCGTCGAGCGACGCCGCCAGCTGACGCTCAGACACGCCCGACGCTGTCGAACTCCCACCTCGATTTCTCGTCGGTCGCGGCCGTGTTGTAAGCTAAATGAGTTGCCACGGCAACATGCGCCCGTAGCTCAATGGATAGAGCATCTGACTACGGATCAGAAGGTTAGGGGTTCGAGTCCCTTCGGGCGCGCAGATCGAAAGGCCCGGTTCTTCGGAACCGGGCCTTTCGCTTTGGCGCGGTTGCGTCGCGCCCGTCAACCCCTTTCGCGGATCCGGTTCGGCGCGCGATCCTGTCGG
>JAJUIM010000276.1 GCA_029267645.1 Microbacterium sp. | reverse complement strand
TCGCGCACCGTGCTGTGCGACGCGAACGTCAGCACCCACCGGGCCGCGGGGTCGCCGCCGAGCGTCGCGAGCGCCGCGCCGAGCACCGCGAGCGGCGCAGTGAGGGCGAGCGGCGCCGTCACGGGCGCCACCGCGAAGGCAAGGAGGGTCGCCGCGATGAGGATGGCCGCAGTCAGGAGCGGGGCCGCGGCCGGTCGCCGCCGCGCGACGAGCACGAGGACGAGCGCGACCGCGAACGCGACGACGGCGGCTGCGGCGACGATCGTGCTCGGGAGCTGGGCGGCGGTGAGCATGGCGCCAGTCTGGCACGCACCTCCGACATCGTTCAGGCGACGCGGTCAGTCCGCGCGCTCGTCGGCGGCACCGAGCACGCGCGCGAGTGCGGGGATCGCGGCCTCTTCGACCCGCAGCCCCGCCGCGGTCGCGCGGCGGCTCACGGCGCCCGCGCTGATGCCGAGGCGCTTTGCGGCGTCGCTCTGCGTGAGGCCGTCCGCGAGCAGGTCGTAGACCTCCCACCCCTCCTCCGAGCGCCGGTCTCGCAGGTCGATGAGCAGCCGCAGGAGCGCCTCGGCGTCCGCGTCGCTCGCGGCGAGGCGCGCGGGGGAGCGCTTGGCGCGCTCGACCGCCTCGCGGGCGCCGACGAACGCGGATCCCCGCCCCGCCCGCACGTCGTCGGGCAGCGGCTGTTCGACGGATCCGACGCCCAGCCCGACGTGCCAAGCGCCCGCGCGAGTGAGATCGAGCGCGATCGCAAGCGTCGCGTCCGCGTCGTTGAGCAGCGCTTGCACCTCGTCGCCGGCCGTGCGCGCGGGCTCGAGGAGCAGCGCGGATCCGCCCAGCTGCGCGATGCGCGAGAGGGCCTGCGGCACGAGGTCGTCGTGCGTGCGGCTGCCGAGCTGATCGGCCGTGATGACGAACATGGCATCCTGTGAGTCTGTGGGATCAATTGCGGACGAGTTTAGTCTGCACGCTCACGGCGGACAAGTGGGTGCGGTCCGAGCATTGCTGAGCTATATTGCTAGCATGCCAGCAAGCGACAAGGTGCAGTTCAACGTCTACCTGCCGCGCGACCTCGTGCGCGAGGTGAAGCACCGCGCAATCGACGAGGGCACGAGCCTGTCCGCGCTCGTCGAACGAGTGCTGCGCGCCGAACTCGAAGGGAGCGAGCGATGACCGCCATCCAGCAGATCCTCTACGCCGCCGACACGGCCGCGTGGCACCGACTGGCCGAGGCGCTCGGCCTCGCGGCGCCGTACCCGCCCGAGCCCGCGTGGGCCGAGTTCCACGGGCGCGGATCGCTCGCGGTCCACGCGGCCATGCCCGACCACCCGGCGGGCAGCGTCGACCTTCACGTGCTCGTCGGTGACCTCGACGAGGCCGAGCGCGCGCTCGCGGGCTTCGACGTCAGTCGCGGGGTCATGGAGGGCGTCGGCGACATGCTCACGGTGACGAGCGGGATCCGCCTCACGGTCGCTGCGGGATCCGCGCCGGCGCGCGACGGCGCGCTCGCGATGCAGCCGATCTGGTTCGCGCCCGACCTCGACGAGCCGCGGCGGATCCTCGAGGCGCTCGGCCTGCGCCCCGCGATCGCGGCGGACGGCGGCGGGTGGATCGAGCTCGCGAGCGACGCCGGATCGGTCGGGCTGCACCACGGCGAAGCGCCGTCGGTCGGCCTGTCGTTCGAGACGCCCGACGTCGACGCGCTCGCGGACCGCCTGCGCGAGGCGGGATACGAGGCGGCCGTCGTCGACGAGGCCTTCACGCGCACGGTGCGCGTGCCGTCGCCCGACGGTGGCCCCGAGGTCTGGATCAACGGCGAGCAGGACGACCTGTACGGCTACCACCGCGCGGAGGAGTAGCCGCCCGTCGTCGCGCGCGGACTGCGCTGGCCGGGCACGCAGTTCTTCGGCTGGTGGGTCGCAGGCACGTACCACCCCGGTCGCGAAAAGCACTTCTGGAACTACGCGGGCAAGGGTGCGGCCATCGCGATCGCACTCGATTCCGAGAGCGAGTTCGACGCGATCTACCTGTCGGTCGAGGATCCCGCCGCGACGGTCGAATGGCTGCGGGCGGCGGAGGTCCCGCGAGGCTGACGCTCACCCCGAACGCCCCCACACCACAAAAGAGGCGCACCCCAGTGGGGGTGCGCCTCCTTCGTCGGATCTCAGCGGGCGACGACCTGCCGCTTCGACGAGATGACGCCGGTGTCGAAGCCGGCGAGGTGCAGGCCGCCGTGGAAGCGGGCGTGCTCGATCTTGATGCAGCGGTCCATGACGACGTCGAGGCCCGCGTCCTCCGCGATCTTCGCCGCCTCTTCGTTCCACGAGCCGAGCTGCAGCCACAGCGCCTTCGCGCCCACCGCGACGGCCTCGCGGGCGACGCCCGGCAGATCCTCGTGGCGGCGGAAGACATCGACGACGTCGGGCACGACGGGCAGGTCGGCGAGCGAGGCATACGCCTTCTGGCCGAGGATCTCGTCGGCGCGCGGGTTCACGAAGTACACGTCGAACGGCGAACTCGACAGCAGGTAGGTGCCTACGAAGTAGCTCGCGCGCGCCGGGTTGTTCGAGGCGCCCACGATCGCGACGCTCTTCGTGCGGCGCAGGATCCCGAGGCGCGCGGCGGCGTTCGGGCCCTGCCAGGCTCGACCCGCGTGCGCGGGGTCGGATCCGCCCGGCGCGGGCAGCGCGCACGCGTCGGCGGGAGGGGTGAACTCGCAGGCGTCGCTCATCGGGTCTCTCCTGTCGCGATGGTGAGAGCCTGGTCGAGGTCCCACACGATGTCTTCGGGGTCTTCGAGACCCACGGAGATGCGGATGAGGTCGGCGGGCACGCCGGCGGCCTCGAGCTGCTCGGGGCTCAGCTGCTGGTGCGTCGTCGACGCGGGGTGCAGCACGAGCGTGCGGGCGTCGCCGACGTTCGCGAGGTGGCTCGCGAGCTGCAGCGACTCGATCGTCTTCTCGCCCGTCGCGCGGGCGGCAGCGAGGCGCGAGGTGTCGTCCGCATACTCGCCCGAGGGGCGCACGCCGAAGGCGAAGACCGAACCGGGGCCGAGCGGCAGGTACTCCTGGGCGCGCGCGTTGTGCGGGTGCTCGTCGAGCCCCGACCACGTGACGAACG
>JAJUIM010000350.1 GCA_029267645.1 Microbacterium sp. | reverse complement strand
GACGCCTGCTTCCTCGAGACGCTTCGCGCGCTCTTCCTGAGCGTTGCGGCGCGCTTCACGCGCCTGCTTGTCGATCGCCAATGTGGTGCTTCCTTTCGTAAGGAGACCCACCCCTTACACACACCATTTGACAGGCTCCGCCGAGGAAACCGTGGATAGCTTGCGTCCAATCATCAAGGACCTGGGCCACTTCATACGCTGGAGAAGCGCGATCGGTAAACAACACAACAGCGGCAGCGACTTGCGGGTCAGTCCTCGTGCGCGATCCGACTGCGAGCAAAAACCGAATCAACGACCGAATGCCACTTTGCGGGTATACGTCGAGTGAGCATGAGTACTCGGTGTTAATGACTCCGCGTAGTGTGTCAATGATGCCCCATGCGATGTCTTCCTTTGCGGGGAACCTGCGAACGAGCGCACCCTTCGTCAATCCAAGACGCGATGCAATCGATGCCAAGGAAGAAGCAGCGTAGCCATGCTCAATGATCTCCAGCGCGGCTGCGGTGAGCATGTCGTCTCGTGTGCTCGAGTCGCTCATACCCCATCACCTATCGTCCGCTTCGTAGCGCCCAAACTAGCATCCATCGCTCCTCCGAGCCGACAGCACGATCCAGACGCACTGACCAGTCTGCTCAATCTCACTACGTCATCACAAACATATTGACCGAACCGCTGGCGGCTTTTCTGTCCATGGACACTCAGGCAGTCACAGTCCGCTGCACTAGGCTAGGAATCGCAGACAGACCCTGCCAAGACGCGGCTATGTTTGCTTCCCCGCGGCGTCCTCCTGTGCTGGTGGCACCACCACCGCCTCGACGACAACGGGTGGACCATCCACATGCGAAAAGGCGTCCCGCACGTCGCAGCACCCGCCTGGATCGACCCCCCCCACCGCCGCACCCGCGCGACCGCCTTTTGGCGACCCCACGACGACCGGCTGACATCACGGCGCCCGCACCGCCGGCCACGATCCGCGCCCGACGGGTTGGTGACGCCACGCGCATGCCGCACGAAGGCTGATCGCTTCGGTCCTTGTCACGGGCGCAGCCCGAGCTCGCCGACCTCCTCGCCGAGTCTGCCCATGAACCAGGCGGCGATGCGAGCAACGTGCCGCTCGGCGGAGAACGACGACACAGAGCCTCGACCTCATCTCCGGGCGCCGATCGCTCGAGCGCACACAGCGGGCAGCGCACACGGCCGGCAGGGCGCCGGCACACAGCGCAACGCACCTCGGCCCCGCTCGCGAGTGCGAACGGGGCCGAGGTGCGTGATGGGGACGGTCAGCGTGAGAGGTACGGCGCGACGGCGGTGTTGAAGCCGTCGATCGTGCGGCGCACGACCTCCGCGGGGTCGGTGTCCCAGATCTCCTGGTTGAGCAGCTCGACCTCGATGTCGCCCGCGTAGCCCGTGGCCTCGACGGCGCGGGTCATCGTCTCGAAATCGATGACGCCGTCGCCCGGGTAGTGGCGCGCGAGGAGCGTGTCGGCCGGCAGCGGCGTCTTCCAATCGCACACCTGGTAGCTCGCGATGCGGCCCTCGCGGCCGGCGCGCGCGATCTTGTCGGTGACGAGCGGATCCCACCACAGGTGGATCGTGTCGACTGTCACGCCGACGACGGCCGGGTCGAAGTCGCCCGCGATGTCGAGCGCCTGATCGAGCGTCGACAGCACCGAGCGGTCGGACGCATACATGGGGTGCAGCGGCTCGAGCGCCAGCTGCACGCCCGTCGCCTCCGCGTGCGGCGCGAGCTGCGCGACCGCGTCGCGCACGCGCTCGCGCGCGCCGATGAGGTCGCGGGATCCGTCGGGCAGGCCGCCGACGACGATCACGAGCGCGGCTCGGGATCCTTCGGCGCCCGCGGCCGCGAGGGCCGCCGCCTCGTCGATCGCGCGGCGGTTGTCGTCGAGGGCCGCGACGCGCGCGGGGCCCTCCTCGGCCGTGAACCAGCCGCCGCGGCAGTGCGTCGAATAGCGCAGGCCCGAGTCGGCGATCATCCGGACCGAGTCGTCGAGCCCGGCCTCCTGCACCTGCTCGCGCCACAGGCCGATCGCCTGCACGCCCGCGGCCTTCGTCACCTCGATCGCCTGCGCGACGGTCGTGTGCTTGATCGTGGCCTGGTTGATGGACAGGCGGGGGTGTGCGGCACTCATGCGTCGACTCCGTTCAGGCGCAGCATCGCGTGCCAGCGCGAGGCCGCGAGGTCGGGGTTCTCGAGCGCGTGGGCCTCGTTCGCGAGGCGCACGATCTCGCTCAGGTGGGGCAGGCTGCGCGCAGAGTGCAGGCCGCCGATCATCTGGAAGGCGGGCTGGTGGCCGTTGAGCCACGCGAGGAACGCGACGCCCGTCTTGTAATAGAACGTCGGGGCCGCGAACACCTGGCGGCTCAGCGCCTCCGTCGGCTGCAGCAGCGAGTAG